>JAUNGB010000095.1 GCA_030524715.1 Eubacteriales bacterium
ATTCCTCCTGTTTTGCTTGAATAGCCAGCTGTTCTGCTTAAGGCTGGTGTTTACTTGTTACTTCACACTGAAACCGGCAGAACCTCCTTCAGCGCTAAAGGTAGCGTTTTCAGTGTGAAGAGCCTTTGTTGTGTCTTGCTCAGGACAGTTGTGTGTCAGTCGTTTGCGTCTCTTGCATAGTCGAATAATTCATTCCATGCTTCCTGGTAGTCGGAAGGAGATAATCCGTAGATATCCTTTGCTCCATACTTTCCGCATACGAACTTGACGATTTCGGCATCAACCTGAGAAGATACATCTTCGAGATTGGTGAGCCAGTTCCTTTTTTCTGCTTTTGTCATAAATTGACCTCAATTTTCTCTGGTAAAGCTGACACCAATAAGATCAGCAGATTTTCTTCGTGCAGCTATGTCTATTGGTATGGGTCGCGACTCCCGAAATAGCTGCATATGAAGGAAGTAGAATGGATTTTGCATCCATCGAGTTAGATTTGCGATGACAAACTTTTGATTGAACATCGTAGTCAATTGTGCTATAATTGCTACTGAGTGTTTTTGTGTTTTTCATACGCGTTTCTAACGCTATGGATACAATAACAGATAAGGGCATTTTTCCTGAGCAAGGTAGAACATGGTTGTCCACGGTTGTACACGCTTAACGGTGAAGGAGGTGACAGGAATGGCAGAAATAACAGATTTCTCAGTTTTTGCTGAGGGTCTTTCTGTTTATTTCCAGGGTGATGACGATCCGGCAGAGTTCACCCGTCAGCTCTTTGCGCATATATACAAAGGAAGCATAGAAAAAAATGATCCGTTTATAAACGATCTTGAACCTAGAACGTTGAAGGGGTACTTCTACCATGAACATGACATAACTACCGTTGCGAAACACATTGCAGGGAATTTGGATTTGGGGGAATTTGCCGAGTTTGTAAAGTTAGATGCAGAGGATTCCATCACACGGCTTTGTGATTATTTTGTTGATACATGTCCAGATATCTCAGATGCTACTTATGGAATGGTATTAGCGGAACGCTTTCAAACCATTATTGAGGAAGCTGCTAAGAGAAAAAGGAAAGCAAAGACAGCGGAGCTCCCTGCACCGGTAGAGATACAACCGATTGGTGTTCCGCCACAGGATAAGCATGGCTTCTATTTGGTGTCCGAAGAGGGAAGCGTTTGTCCAAATGATGGCTGTACCCATACTTTGTTTAAAGAGGAGAATGGCCATCTGGGATTGTTATATGATGTTGTAGTTATTGATCCAGATGAGGCAGCGGATGATCCAAGTAATCTGATCGCACTCTGTCCGGAATGTGCAGCAAAATACAGGAGTTTTCCATCACCGATTGCTATTTACCGGATGAAAGAAATCAAGAAGCAGTTTCAGATAGAAGCTGCTGATCAGGAACTTTTATCTGAACAGCAGATACAGGAAGGCGTTAGACGCGTTGTCGAGAAAGTGCCTGATCTACATCCGATGGGACCGGTGGATTTGAATTATGACCCGGTGATGTTACGTCAGAAGATCGAGCCGCAGAATGTAACGCTTTATCTTAAAGCACAGGCTCATGTGAACTACTATTTCAATATAGTCCATGAGACGTTTCAACAGATGGGACGTGAAGGAAAGCTTCGCTTCAAGCCCTTTTGTGAACAGGTGAAACTCAATTACATCACCTTGAAGGAAGAGGGGCGGGATCAGGTTTATATCTATAGAAAACTTACAGACTGGTTACAACAGGGAGCAAATGAAGAAAGGGATTATTGCGAAGTCATCATTTCTTATTTTATCCAGAAATGTGAGGTGTTTGATGTTATTACCGAATAAACTATTCAGCTATAACGAGAGCATCCTTTGCAAGTTCCCGGTTATACTGAAGGAATTAAAGAAACAGCCTATGGGAGTTCATGACCTTTATCAGAAGGTTGTTAAAAACCTCTCAGGGGTGAATGAGTATATTGATGTGTTGGACTGCCTTTATGCTCTTCACAAAATAGAATATGACGAGAAAGAGGAAGTACTGCGCTATGTTATATGAGATCGAGTGCGATAAATTTGCTGAGAAGAAAAACGGAGAGTTTGTTCCGCGAGGACGGATACGATTCCACGAAGGGTTGAATACTGTCCTTGGAGATAAGAAGGCTGAAAATGCGATAGGAAAATCCACATTTCTGTTAGCCTTGGATTTCTGCTTTGGTGGAGATGATTACCTAGATAACGACATCAATAACGTTGTCAGTTATGTAAAAACACATACAATTAATTTTGCTTTCAAGTTCGGAGATGGGATTGAGTATTACAAGAGGAGCACGATAGATCCCAAGAAGGTCATCCCCTGCAACCAGAATTATGAGCAGAGCGGGGAACAGATGGATATTGAGGCTTTTCGGAAACACTTGAGGGAATCCTACGCTATTCAGACAGCTCAAAACACTTGGAGAAGTCTGGTAGGACGTTATTCTAGAATCTATGGCAGGGATAATTACGATGAACGTCGTCCATTAAAGTACGGTGATGAAACTGAAGAACTTGCAATAATGGCATTGGAGCAACTTTTCGGAATTTATGACCTCGTGAAAGAATATGAGGATTTCTATAAGGAGAAGGATAAGAGAAAGAAAGTCCGTAAACAAGCTACAGACATAGGCGAGATCGTTACCATCGCCACCACACAGAGGCAAGTCAAAGAAAACGAAAAAGAAATCGAGAGGCTTGAACAAAAGCTTGCCGAACTAACGAATAAAGAAGATAGTGATATCGCTGCACAAGATACAGCTAATCTGGACAAGGCTGCGGAAATCAAGGGACAGATCACCATACTGAAAAGAAAACGTACCCGGCTGGTATCTCAGTTGAATGCCGTAAAGACAAATCTGGAAGGAGGTCTTACTCCTACATTCGATGACATCGTGGAATTACAGGAGTATTTCCCGGAAGTAGATATTGAGAAGCTGGAGATTATCGAGAATTTTCATAAAAAGATGCAGACTATCCTGACAGGTGAGATGACAGATGAGGTGAGCCGTCTTGAACTGTTGATTGATGCGGCAACTGAGGAAGTACGAAAACTCGAAGATGAGCAGCGTAAACTTGGTATCCCCACCAACGTATCAAAGAAGTTTTTGGATAAGACGGTTGAACTACGCGGAAGGATAAACTTCTTAAGAAAACAGAACGAGGGCTATGAGAGCACGCGTACACTTGCGGCTGAGACGAAAGCTGCCAAGGAGCAGATGGAAACTGCCCGTGAGAACCAGCTTGAGAAGTTAGAGACCATGATCAATCAGGCAATGGTACGTCTTAATGATTTCATTTATGATGGGGAGCAATATGCGCCGGAGATCCACTTCGGTAACACGAGAACCGGTAAGCCAACCTATAAGTTTAAATGCGAGTCCAATACCAGTACCGGCGATAATTACAAGAACCTGATTATTTTTGACATGAGTATCTTGAATAATTCGGATCTTCCATTCTTGATGCATGATTCGCTTATTTTTAAGAATGTAGCAGATCTGCCTATTGATAAGATCATGCAACTCTATGTACAGAGCAAGAAACAGATATTCATTTCTTTTGATAAGGCTGAAGCGTTTACGGAATATACAGCAAAAACACTGTATGACACGAGGGTGATAGATCTTTATGCGAACGGAGGAGAATTATTTGGATGGTCATGGGCTAAGAAGAGAAAAAAGGATAATAAAGAAGTAGACACAAATACTGAAACCCAGCAATCGGAGTAATAATTTGGGAAAGTGAATCCGATGGAGGTAAGGAATGCGTATCAGTTACAGACCGTTATGGATTAAACTCGCAGAACGCGAAATGACAAAAAAGCAGCTTAGGGAGGCTAGCGGTATCAGCACCGCTTCTCTTGCCAAGCTGGGAAAGGGAGAAAATATTACTACAGACGTCCTAATGAAGATATGTGAGGCACTGAATTGTAATATTAATGAAATTGTAGAAACAGTTCTCGAACCAGGGGATGAAGGATATAAAGATGGGGAATGAAAATCCTTAGAGGTATGAGATGAGAGAGAATACCGACAAAAATTTGAAGAGCAAGAGTCTATACAGTGCAGCAATTACGCGAGAGCAGTTCTTATATAACGAGATGAAGATTACTGCCCAACTACTTGAACATGGATTGAACGAGGAGGGCGTTATTAGCAGGATTGTATCTGATAATCTGTATAAATATCCCTCAGATAAATCTTTGAGAAAGATGGTATTAGTTTGCCTACGAAGATTAAATGCATTAGGAGATGAAGCGTTAATTAAGGCAATTGCTTCTCAACCAGATCAGATAGGAAAGCAGATTTGCCTGTACGCAATGATGCAACAGTATCGGATTGTTATGGATTGCATGATTGAGGTTATTGGTAATAAGTACCGATTATCGGACAGCACATTTGATAAGATAGATTTGGAGAACTATCTTAAAGAGCTTCAAAACAAAGATTCGTGGGTGGCATCATGGAGCAATACCACCATGACAAAGGTCAGGCAGGTGATTACAAAGATGTTGGTAGAAAATGGTTATCTCGAAAGTACGGATGCCAAGATATTACAGCAGGTTTCGATTAATCCGCTGTTAGAGAAAACGATTAGAGAAAGAGGACAGAATAACATTCTGCCAGCTTTCAATTGCATTGACTGAGGTTAGAAAATGGCAAGACAGGCACCTTTTACAGAATATGAAGCAGTGTTGCTGCTTGATGCATATCTCCGGACGGTGTCTGGTGATGCATCGCGACGGGATGCCGTGAAGAACTGCTCAGACGCTTTAAGGCGCATGGCGATAAATAAAGGCATAGAGATAGAGGATGCTTATCGAAATACGGGCGGCATTTCTTTTCAGATGGCAAGTATGGAGTCTGCTTATCGTGGAATGACGATAACAAAACCGGCAACAAAACTGTTTGCAGAAACGGTTTCCATGTACAGGAATGATCGCAAGAAATACGAAGGGTTATTGAAAGAGGCAAAGCTAATGGCTGATGGCAAACATAATGGCGAAGCGGCTTTTATGTCCTGGCTTTCAAAGAAGGTTTCACCGGCACAGCTTTCAGAGTTGTATTTGGTGTTTCAGGAAATAGAGCAACAAGCGAAGAAAGCGAAAATTGTGAAAAAGTCTCTGTATGAGAATTCGGATGTTGCTGTTTTTAAGAAGATCCGAAGCAATATGGAACAAAGTCGGGTATTTAAGTTCACACATAAGAGGCAGATGGGAAGAATTAACGCTGCCCTGAATTATCTTATCCAGTATTCGCAGGAAACATCATCAAACGAAGATACTTTGGGAAGAAATGTTTTAGAGAATTCTTCAGAAGCAAAATCGCCGGAGATTGAAAAAGAAATACGTGTTGAAGATGGTTCAAAAAAGCGGGTCGGAAAGAAAAACGACAGGAATAGCTATTACCAATGGCTGTTGAGTGAACAACATTTAGCAATTGCTTCGTGCCGAAGTTATACCTCGGCTGTTAGTGTGGCTGAACAATATGCAGCCGAGAAGTCATTAGCGGGAACAAGACTGTACGATGTGGATGCGCAAGAAGCAAAGAGAACAGCTGATGCTCTTTTTGCAGATGCTGATTTTGCAAAGAGAAACGAAGATCAGCACAATCGTTTTAAAACGGCAATTTCAAAATTCTTGGTCTTTATTGGAGAAGAATGGGTACCTTCCGAAGAAAAAATAGCTCCAATAAGTAACGGTACCGCGGAAGAGATTAAGGAGACAGTGGACACAGAGCCGTTTGAAGCTGTTCTTGCGGAAAGATTTCCAAGAGGATACCGTCTTGGATCTTCTCTTGAAATGAAAAAATATCGCCGCCATTATGAAGAAATCAATGGTCGCGAATTAGAAATAGATGCAGATGAGACAGAACGGATACTGCGTATGTGTGGTATTGAGCACGAAGGAAAAGTGTATTCACCGAAAGCAATGTTGAGTGATGAGCTTAAAGAAAAACTCTTCGCATACATAGACGAAAAACTTGAAGAAGGGAGAAGCGTTCTATATTTCGAGGCTCTCTTCCAGGAGTTTTCGGAAGAGTTTCTTGATCACAATATATATGATGCTGAAATGCTGAAGGCTTATATTGCGTATGTGGCCGGGGGAAAGTATTACATAGGCAAAGGTTATTTGTCGATAGAAAAACGAGTCTCTGCTGATCCCATAGACGAGGTTCGAACTTGCCTTAAAGAACACGGGATGCCAATGGAAGTGGATGATCTTTGCAAGACACTCTCCCATATACCTTCCGACCGCATTAGGGCGCTTTTAGGTACACATGGTGAGTTCGTGAGGAACAGCAAGGGAGAATATTTCCATGCGGATTCGTTCTCTGCGACGGATGAAGAGCTTGATAATATTGCGGCTCTTATCAATGAAGAGATTAGGAAACAGTCTTTTATCAGCGGAAATGAGCTTTATGAAGCAATAAAGGGAAAGTATCCGTACATCTACGAGAGAAACGCAATGTTCTCTGTGATTGGATGGAGGGATGCGCTCAAGCATAAGCTGGGAGATAGCTTCTCTTTTACTGGGAATATTATCAGCGGTAAGGATAAGGAATTGTCCATGAGCGATGTTTTTGCCGCTTATGGCGCAGAACAGGAAAGTTTCACACTTTCGGAGCTTCTTGCATTTGCGGAGAACATGGGTTCAACAATATACTTCGATGCTTTATATCAGAATGCTGCCAGAGTCAGCCAGGAACATTTTGTTCCCAGAGACGATGTGAGCTTTCAGGTAAAACAGACTGACAAAGCATTAGGCCGCTTCTGTACGGGAACCTATCTTGCTCTGCCGGAAATATCAGACTTTGGAATCTTCCCGGAGGCTTCTCATCCATGGACGCCATACCTTCTGGAACATTATGTGGCTTTTCACAGCAAACGCTACTATCTGATGCATGGCGGATATAACAGGAATACGGTTGTTGGTGCGATGGTCAAAAGAGAAAATGTTTATGACAGTTTTGATGACCTGATTGTAGATGTCATTGCGGAAAGCGGAGTTCCGCTTCAAAAGAAAGATGTGCTCAATTATCTTTCCGACAATGGATATATTGCCCGACGCACCTATACCGGAATAGAAACACTAATGATAAAAGCACGGGCAAAGCGAAACAAGAAGGAGAAATGATGCTATGTATTCATATAGCTGGGATACAGAAACAGGCGGATTATTACTAAACAGCTCTCAACTGAATTTCAGTAAAGAGCCAAGACCTGTTTACTACAAGGAGTTAGACATATTAGGGTTCGATCAGTATTGGCAGTATGATCGAAATGACACATACCCTTATATGTGGGCTGAAGCTAACAACTATTATTATCGAGGGCGACTTGTAGCAAAAACGAAGGGAGGGTCAATCTATACCGCACCGGAAATAATCATTGTGGAGAATCCAGAGCCAGAAGGTATGCCCCTTCGCTTTGTGGATATACCGGGGATGGTTGAAAAGAATCGAGACCTTCTTGAGAAGTTGGTACAGGATACGATTAAGAAGATATATAACACCTATGTGGAGTACAGGGACAAAGTCGATGTATTCTATGTGGCTTTTAGCGGTGGGAAGGATAGCGTCGTTGCGTTGGACCTTGTCCAGAGAGCCTTGCCGCATAATAAGGTAAAGGTCTTATTCGGCGATACAAAGATGGAATTTCCCGACACATACAATGTCGTAGATAAGATAGAAGAAGAATGTAAAGAAGAAGGTATCGATTTTCTAAGATCAAAAAGTGAGTTTGATCCTGAGTACACATGGGACAAATTCGGACCTCCAGCACAAACGATGCGTTGGTGTTGTAGTGTCCACAAAACGGCACCTCAGATTATTAAACTGAGAGAATATACAGAAAATCCACATTTTCGCGGAATGGCATTTACTGGAATCAGAGGTGATGAAAGTGCATCTCGAAGCGAATATGAGGAAGTAAGCCTTGGAGAAAAAATCCGGGGTCAATACAGTTGTCATCCTATTTTGGAATGGAATTCAGCAGAGCTGTTTATTTATATATACGAAAGAAACTTGATACTTAACGAGGCGTACAAAAAAGGCAATAGCCGGGCAGGGTGTCTTGTTTGTCCGTTGGCTACATCCAAAAACATGTTTTTTAAGGAACAGGCATACAGTGTTGGAAATGATGGCGAGAGAACAACGACAACCTTTAACGAAATTATTTTGAAAACAACGGCAAAGGAACTTTCTTCAAAAGCAGCCATAGATGAATTTATGAACATAGGAGGATGGAAGGCAAGAAGAAGTGGAAAAGAACTTTCATTCGCCAAAGAGTATAGCATTGAGAATTATGAAAAAGGCGTATTGTCAATAAAATTGTTGCGCCAGTTGACAGATTGGAGAGAGTGGATAAAGACAATCGGAGAAGTAAATTATCTCGAAAATGGAAATGTCGAGATAATTTACGAAGGAAAGCCTTATCTGGTTGTTATAGATGAGAAAGAAGCTGAGACGGTTTTTACAGTAAATATCGGAAGCAATACAAAAAACGATATTTACTTTATGTCTGCTTTCAAAACAGTAATAAGGAAGTCAGCCTACTGCATTGGATGTAGAGTATGTGAAGCTAATTGCCCTAATGGGTTTATCAGTATGCATGATGGCGTTGTAAAAATAGATGATAAGTGCGTAAAGTGCAAAAAGTGTCATGACGTATTTCATGGCTGTCTGGTTGCAAATTCAATGAGGCTACCGAAAGGAGAAAAGAAAATGGGAAGCATTGATCGTTACGGAAACATGGGAATAGAGTATTCATGGGTTGTCGAATACTTTAAGAAGAATGATGAATTTTGGGATTCTCCGCATGATCTGGGCAAGAACATGGTCAAAAACCTCCGAGCCTTTTTGAATGATAGTGAGGTTACAATAAAGGGCAAGTATTCGGATTTTGGCAAGTGTATTGAGAGAATAGGAATTGAAACGCCTTTAGCATGGGCGCTGATGGTGTGCAACCTTGCTTATACGTCGGAGTTTAATTGGTGGATTAAGAACATCGAACCGTCCTACTCTTACACTCCGGATGAAGTGTTGTCAATGCTTGATGACACCATGAGCACAAATTCACGTTCCCATATTGTCTCAGCATACAAGAACATCTTTATTTCCAACAAGATTCTTGGAAATGAAATCCGAATGGGAGTTTGCGACTACGAAATAAAGGGAAACAAAAGGTATTGGAATTCAGTAGTGCGTTCATCCTGGGAAAATCCTGAACCAACCGTGATTCTGTATTCCTTATATAAATTTGCTGAGGCATGTGGTGATTATTATCAGTTCACTCTAAGTCGTCTGCTGGACAAGGATGTTGAGAGTGACGGAGTGAGTCCAACAGAAATCTTCTGCCTTGAAAGAAGCGCAATGGAAAAAATACTGACAGGATTGAATATCAACCATCCGGATTTTATTACGGCGCAGTTCAATCTTGATTTGGATACGATCACACTTAACGCTGATAAGACATCCGCTGATGTGCTGGCGTTATTCTAAGGAGGCTTTACCGATGTTAGAGAATTACAGGCATTATTTTGACATTGATCCGGATTACTTCCCGGCAGTAAATGAAGCAGTCATTAACAGCAAGCCGGATATGTGGAAAAAATTCTTTCCTCACGAGACGTTTATAAAACTGGTTAAGAATACCGTCAGTGTGCTCGACCGGAAGCAGAAACTCTCCATCTGGGTGGAGGGTGCATATGGTACGGGTAAATCTCATGCTGTCTTGACGCTGAAGAAGCTACTTGACGCCGATTCTGAAGATACGAAGGCGTACTTTGAGAAGTACGGCATGGACAACGATCTCTGCAATAACCTTCAGAGGATTAAGAACAGCGGCAAGGTTCTGACCGTACATCGGTATGGTTCTTCCAACATTCATGGAGACAATGACCTTGTTTTAGCTATTCAGGAGAGCATTGAAAAGGCTTTTGATCTTGCCGGAATTGAGAACAAGGGAAAGGATTCTTTGAAGGAATCTGTAATTCGCTATCTTTCGGATGCAGAAAATAAGCAGAGCTTTAATGTTTATGTCAAGGGCAGTTATGCCGATCTTTTTGGCGGAGATGATGTAGATGCGATCGTTGAGAAGCTTAGCACATATCAGGACAATGCTCTTCATGCTTTGATGGAGAAAATCTTTAAGGTCGCGAGAGAACGTCAGATACGTGCGTTTTCCATGACTGCAACTGATCTCGCTGAATGGATTAAGGAAATCATTGAGGCAAATGATCTGAAAGCCATTGTGTTTATCTGGGACGAGTTTACGGAATACTTCTACAACAACAGCAGAAATCTTACTGGTTTTCAGGAACTTTGCGAGTTGAGCGAAACGGAGCCATTTTACTTCATCCTTGTTACGCATGTCAGCTCTGGCCTTTTTCATGAAGGCGACAAGGACTTTATCAAACTGAATGGACGATTTGTGAATCCCCATAGTCTGATAAGCCTTCCGGAGAATATTGCATTCCAGCTTATGGGTGCGGCGATGGAGAAGAATCAGGATAAGGCTGTGCTGGACGATTGGGAAGATGTGGCGGACGACCTGGCTGACCGTACAAAAGAGTCGCGTAAGATTGTGAGAGGAATCGCCAATATCAAGGATCAGGAGATGCTGGATATTCTTCCGATTCATCCGTACACGGCTCTCCTTCTCAAACATATCTCTTCTGCTTTTGATTCGAACCAAAGAAGTATGTTTGACTTTATTAAGAACGACCGAGGGGATGAGATAAAGGGTTTCCAGTGGTTTATTGATAACTACGGACCAGAAAACGACAATCCTCTTTTGACAATAGATATGCTCTGGGAATTTTTCTACGATAAGGGTAGAGACTTCTTGGCGCATGATATCAGGACTGTGCTGGATTACTTCACCCGTAGCGCAAACCAGAAACTGGACATGGACGAGAAGCGCATTCTCAAAACGGTATTGCTTCTTCAGGCTATTTCCCAACATGCGGGTGATTCCGTAGAACTTTTCATTCCGAACGAGAAAAATGTGGATCATGCGTTTGAAGGTTCCGATCTTGACGGTGGAGCAGCTGTACGTTGCGCCGAAAAGCTGGTAAGGGATAAAGTTCTGTTTAAGAAGCAGCTGGGCAATGGTAAGTTCCAGTATAACGCTTATGTAAATGAAGTGAGCGGTGCAGAACTGGATAAGTATAAGGAAGAGATAGACAGAAAGACCACAACAGCGCTGATCAATGAGCAGCTTGCGGATAAGACTACCGTCACTGAGGCGATTACGCTTGGTGGTGCTCTTAAACTGCGTTATGAGCTGAAGTATGTATCTTCCAGCGATTTCGATCAGACGATCCGGGCACTTCGGAACAGAGAGGCAGAATTTGAAAACAAGATTCCGGCTGTGGTCTGCTTTGCGAAGAGCGACATGGAAGCCTCTATGCTTTCCAAGAAGATTCAAGATGCTGTCCAAGACGGTAGTTTTCATATGGTCTTTATTGATACGACCATCAATCCGTTCGGACAGGACGGCTATAACCAGTATAGAAATGAGATGGCTCAGTCCATGTATCAGCAGGGAAAGGACAATACTCTTGCTGGTCAATATTCGAATAATGCAAAGGACGCTCTTAAGAAATGGAAAACGCGCATAGCGGGTGGCGAGTTCATCGTATATACGGAGAAGAAGCCGGATGGCGAACGAGCCACATCAATAGATATTCTAATGTCCGTGCTTCAGGCAATCAATAAGGAGAAGTTCCCTGATTGTTTGGAGGCCGCGTACAATGTGATTCCTACCATGTATACGCCATCGAGTCTTAAGCTTGGTGTTGAATGTGGTGCGAACAGAGTCACAAGGCAGACATTCTCTTCCGGTAATGTGACCACAAAACTTGAGACTGCTTTGAAAGAAGCTTGGGATGATCCGTCCTATTGGGAGACGCATCCGAACATCCTGATTTCAAGAATTAAGCGTGAAGTCGACAAGGCAATTGCTGATGCCTTTGAGTCTGTCGGTAGAATCTCCATTCGTTCTATATACGATGTGCTTAAAGGAAAGCCTTATGGATTTATGCCGTGTAATCTTTCGGCGTTCATTCTAGGTTTTATCCTGAAAGATTACATAGACGGAGCTTACAGCTGGAGTGACGGTCTCACAAACGATGCCCTTAATTTGGAAAAGCTGAAGGAGATGGTTGCGGAGATCATTAATCTCCAAATTACGCCGAATCCGAGATATAAGGATAAGTTTATTGTTGCAATGACTCCGGAGGAGAAAGCGTTCAATGAAGCGACATCTGTTGCTTTCGGTATTCCGTTAAATCTCTGTACATCCATCGAACAGACCAGAGAGCGCATCCGTAATAAGATGAAGGAGTATTCTTTCCCGATATGGACGCTCAAGAAGATTATAGGTGATCATAGCCTTAAAACCGACTCAAAAGTAATCGCTGATCTGATTGACGATTATTGCGGCATTGCAAACAGCAACAATATCGGTGGATTCAAAACAGATAACAGTATAGCGTTGGAGATAGGCGCATTGTGCATGAAGTACTCTGATGCTCCTGTTGACTTAAAGAACCTGCTGACGAAAGAAAACTGTACTGAGGGAATGAAGAAATACCTCGAGGACTTTGAGGATGGTGAGTTGGTCAAGCTGGCATCTGAAGTCGGTGATAACGGACAGTATATCAATGTCCTTAGGAGCAAGTTTGATGCTGATGCAGCAAACTGGGTATGGAATGTTGATACCGCAGAGCAGAAAATCAAGGAAGTTATTCTGGAATACAGAATAATCGTTGAGAGCAATAAGGTAATCGCGAAGAACATTTCCTTTGCAAATACCATTAAAGAGTGGTGCGACAAGTGTAACTATATTCGGATATCCTTCGCATTAGCCAAGAATTATTTTGGCGGACTTGAGCCGTTTATGGAAATGCTCCACAACATGAAGAAAGCCGGGACGCTGCTCGACTCCCAGAAGCAGAAATTCCTTGATCTTCTTATCGCAAACGAAGAAGCATTTAATCAGTTCTACAACAATCAGGTAGATTTGTTTAAAACGGTATGTGCATATTATATTGATGGTCTGACCGAGGAAGAAATCAGGGCGTTCTACCAGACGATTCCTGCTGGCACCTTTACTATGGATAAAGCGGCATATACCAATACAGTCGATGCGAAAGCAAAAGAATATCGCAGTTCTCTTGGAAACGAGCAGTTGAAGAAGCTTTGGTCGGAAAAAACAAAGTCAATTTCTCCGAGAGAATGGTCAAGAAAACACCTCATGCCGATACTCTGCCTTGTTCCGGATAATGAGGTGCAACAGGCACGGGCTGCTTTCGGGACTCTTAATAAGAATCATCCTGACGGAACCGCCATTGAAAAAGCGAAAGAGTACCTTGAGAAAGCCTCATTCTATGGACTGATGGAAGATCAGGCTGCTCTTGACAAGATTTTTACAGAGACGATTATCAAAGGCTTTGCAGTAATGCTAACGGATGTGGAAGAAGTAAAACGCTATTTGGATAGCCGCATTTCAACCGATCCATATGACTGGTTTGGTCTTCCAGAAGTAGAAAAGAAGCTTCAGCAAATGGCCGAGGCCAAATATAACCAGGGTGGATCTGCAAAAGCACTTGAAAAGATCGACAATATGGATGTTGAAGATGTGAAGCGTTATCTGAAAGAACTGATTAAGTATAATATGACCGTTGGTATGGAGATTATCAAGGGTAATTGAGGTGATTCAGAATGGATTTAGCTGAATGCAAAAAGAAAATAGACAGGTTTCTGTCCAAAGACAATGTTCAGCCTTTGATTGTAGATGTGCAGAATCATAAGGACTGGAGCGATTTGATGGTGCATTACAATGTTGGAACTAACTCTGTTATAAAAGCATCGGATTATTGCAAAATAGATGAATTCCCACAGGTAGACAGACTCTTTCATGATTTGGAAACAAAAGGTGGTACATCATTTGTCACCGGCTTGACATCGTTCCTGAAGCTACGTGGGGAGCAGGAACTGCGGAAAGTCATCAGCGAGATTCTTTCCATGACAACAGCAGGGCATGTAGTTGTTGTAACCTACCAATGTCATAGATACATGGATTTCAAAGATCCGCGCTTACAGCCGCGCATAGCTGTCCTTGATGGTGAGGAACAAACAACACCGGTGATATACCTTTCGTCACCTGGGCTGTCTCTCAAAGGCATCCAGACGACCACCGGGATAGATTCGTTTGCTTTTTCGGTTGAAAGCACATCTGCCGATAAACTGCTTGTTTTTACTAGCAAGGAGAAGGCTGATTATCCCAAGGCTCTGTATCGCATCATTGGATTGTCTAAGGCGTATGATGCCCTGTTGCAGAAAGACCCGAAAACTTCCGAACTGAGTGAGGCTATTGGAACAGATGAACAGTGGAAGTATGCGCTTGGATTATTTGAAAAGAAACCAGATTGGATTGCTGTAATTGATAGTGAATTCGGCAATCACATGACACTGGAAATCCATGTGCAGAATTATAACAGGATGGCCGCTGATCGTTTATGGTTATACTTTGTTGGATTAAAGCTTTTCGGAGCAAAGAATAACTGGTGCCTTAATTATGCGTCTGCGAGATCGTCAAGTTTACGCGATTTAATATCCAATGTGTACCGTGGTATTTTAAGCAAAAACGTCAAGGATGCGGACTTCTGGGATTGCTATGAAAGTCGCAAGATGCTTCTTAATCAGATAGGGAATCCTTCAGCGGAGCTTACGGCATACTGTAAGGTGGTAATCGGTAAAGGGAAAAACGCCATTTATTATCTGACGGATAATACCGAACAGGAAAAAGAAGCTATTTTTACATTCCTGAATCAGTACGGAGCAGAATATAAGCGGGACGAGCTTATGGGAATACTTAAAAGAGTTTATCCCGATCTCTTTGCATACCTTCAGCCCTATAGATTTAGAAATGAGCTTCTGGATAATTATTTTCAGGATTACAAGTATCAGAAGGTTATTAACAAAATCCTTCCTGAGTTTGAGGCAATCGTATTAGAACAGGCCGAAAAGCGAGATTACAATCTTATTCTCGAACCACGCTCTTCAAAGATAGAGAAGCTCAGCACAAAGGATTCTCTGTTGTATTTTATGGACGCTATGGGAGTAGAGTATCTTGGCTATATCATGTCGGTATGCAGAGAGCTTCAGTTGAATGCGAAAATAACCGTGTGCAGATGTGAATTACCGTCCATTACCAGTCGGAACAAGGAGTTTCTTGAATTGTGGGATGAGAAGCAGATTGTTTCCATCAAGGATATCGATGATATCAAGCACCACGGTAAATTTGACTATGACTATTACAGCAATTCGAAGTTACCGTTGCATCTCATGAAGGAAATGGAAACCATCCATGACACCTTGGAGAAAATCAGAAATAAGCTGATTAGTGGCGGTATGATTAAACGCGCCGTGATGATTGCAGATCATGGAGCCAGCAGACTTGCAGTACTCCATGATACGGAAAATATATGGGAAATGGAAGAAAAGGGGCAACATTCCGGAAGATGTTGTCCTAAGAGTGATGTGGATGTTCAACCGGATTATGCCACCGATGCGGGTGATTTTTGGGCACTGGCCAATTATGATCGATTCAGGGGCGGCAGAAGAGCTAATGTGGAAGTACATGGCGGAGCCACCCTTGAAGAGATATGCGTTCCGATTATTGAGCTGACATACTCAGATGGAAAGATTGAAGTTCATCTTATGTCTGTAGATGCAGAAGCAGTAGACTTTACAGGTGCATTGGAAATTGAAGTAAGTTTCCGTAAGAAAGCGGCAATTAAAATATTTATGACCGCAGAACTTCCGGATGTAAGTATAACGGTTGATGGAAAGAGTTATGAAGCAGAACCTCTCGAAAATGGATTTTATCGAGTGAATATGCCAGATTTGAGAAAGCCTGGAACTTATTCTGTAGACGTCTATTCAGAGGATAATATTGTTGCGGAAAAACTGACACTTATAGTTAAACGTGAGGGTCAGCGTGAGAAAGACCTGTTGTAGGAGGGATTTGGTCATGGAAAATAAACTTCGGGAATGTTTCGAAGATATGGTAGTGTATAAAGACCTGAAGAAAAGCAACTTTTTCTCATCTCTTGGATTACCTTCCTTCTTGAGAGACTGGGTTCTTAAGAAATTTGAGGATGATGAAGGTAATTATGATGTTGAGGAAGTGACGGACTTTATTAAAACCTATCTTCCGCAAAAAGAAGAGTGGATTAGTATAAAGAATAGGATCATCTATGAAAATGAGCGTGTGAAGATTCTCACTAAGGTCGGAATTGATATTGATATTCGGACTGGAGAGATATCATTTTCTCTTCCAAATTTTGGTCTGACAAACCGAGAAACAATAATTGAAACGCCTGTATGGGAACAGTACAAGAATGAGCTTACCAACGGTCAGGAAACCTGGGGAGTGATTGAACTTGGGTATCGGTTGCCGGATGATACAGCAAAGCCTAAAATACCCGGCAAGATTAAAATGACAGGTTTCACAAATTTCTGTCCGTATACAGCCGATCTTGATTATTACAAAGATGTCCGTGCGGAATTTGACATTTCCGAGTGGATTGATGTCCTGCTTGGAGCGATGGATTACAACGCTGCCGGATATAAGAACGAAGAAGAAAAGCTGGCAATGCTTACCCGGTTGCTTCCATTTATTGAGAAACGGCTTAACCTTCTTGAATTGGCTCCGAAGGGAACCGGCAAATCTTATGTTTTTGGTAACGTAAGTAAATATGGCTTGCTGACTGACGGTGGTAAGATCACTCGTTCAAAGATGTTCTATGACGTAAGCCGCCGTGCTCCCGGCTTCATTGTAGGTAATGACTATGTTGCTATTGATGAAGTTAAGCTGGTTACCTTTAATGATATCAGCGAAATGCGGTCAATTATGCAGGGCTATATGGAGAGAGGAAGGTTTAACATAAGCGGCTATGAAGGTGAGTCCTTTGCTGGTGTGGTACTGCTCGGAAACATCTCAATCGATAACATGGATGAATATACAAGTATGTTCTCTGAACTTCCTACACTTTTTCAGGAAAGTGCTCTTGTAGACCGTATCCACGGTTTTATTAAGGGCTGGGATATTCCTGAAATGAAGGATAATCTTAAGGTTTCCGGCTGGGCTTTGAATTCCGAATACTTTTGCACGGTTCTCCATATGCTTCGGGATGATGCAAGCTACAGAGCCATCGTTGATCAGATTGTCGATGTTTCTGAAAATGCGTATGTAAGACATACGGAAGCGGTAAAAAGGATAACCACGGCATATTTGAAGCTTCTGTTCCCGCATGTCCGTACAGTAGAAGATGTTGATCTGAAGCTGTTTAACCGTTATTGTCTCAGACCTGCCGTGAATATGAGAAAGATAATCTGGCGACAACTTTCGATTCTTGATGCTGAGTACAAAAAAGACGATAAGCAGATGCCTACATTTACAGTAAAGGACCCTAAAAATGAAGCATGAATGCGTAGTGTGCGGAAAGGATAATTTGGACAAGGATACGATAGGAATCAATAAAAAACTTTTGGGAACAGAGATCAAAAACTTCTATTGTATGGATTGTCTCGCGGATTATCTTGAATGTACGGTGGATGAACTACTTGAAAAAATCGAAGAATTTAAGGCTGAGGGCTGTAAGCTCTTTATGTAGGGATTAGTTATGAAGCAATATGTATACGCGGATAATGCCGCAACTACAAAAATAGATAAGGATGCATATGACGCAATGATTCCATATATATTGGAAGAATATGGAAATGCGTCTCAGCCTTATGCTTTTTCGAGAAATCCTAAAAGAGCGTTACAGGAGGCACGAGAAACAATTGCATCCTGTATTGGGGCAAGTCCAGAAGAAATAATTTTTACTTCAGGCGGTACTGAAAGTGATAACTGGGCAATAAAGAGTGCTGTATCATCTTGTGAAAAAAATAAAAGAATCATCACTTCTGCTTTTGAACATCATGCTGTTTTGTATTCATTTACAACGATGGAGCGTTATGGTTGTCAAGCGGAATATCTTCAGCCGGATTGTAATGGGGAAGTTACAGTTGAAGAACTGAGCAGAAGAGTGAAAGATGGTACTTCTTTCGTTTCAATTATGCTTGCTAATAATGAAATCGGTTCGATTCAGCCAATAAAGGCATTATGCGAGTATGCACATTCCCAGGGTGCTCTTTTTCATACAGATGCTGTTCAAGCAGTCGGACATATTAAGATAGATGTTAAGGAGCTGGATATCGATTTTTTATCGGCATCCGCGCATAAGTTCAATGGAATTAAGGGATGCGGTTTCCTTTACATCCGAAAAGGATGTCGACTACTTCCATATATGGACGGAGGAGCTCAAGAGTTTGGGAACCGTGCAGGAACAGAGAATATACCTGGAATAATCTGTATGGCTACCGCATTAAAGAATAATTGTAGGTGTTTGAAAGAGAACCAGGAAAGAATAAAGGATCTTGAAGGATGCTTGCTGAAAGGTTTATCGGAAGAAGGAATTGAATATGTTAGGAACGGAGGCGAAAATACGCTGCCAGGCCTAATCAGTCTTTCCTTTCCTGGTGCTGATGGCGAGGCTATTCTGCATAGGATGGATTTGATGGGGATATGTGTTTCAACAGGGTCTGCTTGTAATAGTAAAGATACTGAAATCTCTCATGTATTGAAAGCAATTGGATTAGAAGAAAAGCTAGCGAGAGGGACAATTCGAATTTCGCTTGGGAAAAATAATACGTTAGAGGATGTAGAGAAAATAGTAAGTGCTCTGAAGAAAATATTGAAATAGCGCAACAGAAGAGTTAGCGGCCTCCGGCGATGAACCGGGAGCCGCTATTTTCATGTCAGTCTTTTTTATAAAGTAAACGGTAGATAGTCCGTACCTATACAAAACTGGAGCAAACCTGTATGATAGA
>JAUNGB010000096.1 GCA_030524715.1 Eubacteriales bacterium
AACTGAAAGATGGCTATTTGGTAATCAGCGCGGCGAAGGGGCTTGACAAGGACGATAAGGAAAAGAAAACAGGAAAATTTGTCCGCAGGGAGCGTTATGCAGGCAGCATGAGCAGATCCTTCTATGTGGGCGAGGATGTAAAGCAGGAAGACATTCACGCAAAATATGAGAGCGGGGTATTGAAGCTGAGCATTCCGAAGGCGGAGGCAACAAAGCCGGAGGTTGAAGAAAATAAATACATTGCCATCGAGGGATAACGGCACCTCTTAATATAGAATAAAACAGGATAGCCCGGAGTTCGGCGCGGTGTGAAACCGTCCGGCTCCGGGCTTTTTTTGTTTGTGGTAGGAAAAAAACCTGACCTGTGGTAGAATAATGGCAAACAGATGAGGCAACAAAGAAGGGATAACGATTTAGAACGATTTTAACGATTCCTACTCAGAAAACGATAGTTGGAGAGCTATGATTTTTCCGGAAAGACAATTATTCCTCTGGCAACTTCGGGTAGCAGCGGTATGGGGAACACAAACAAGGAACTGGCGGTTTCCTGTCCGGGAGCGGAATTAAAGGAAGGGAAGCGATTCCCTGCGGACGCAAGTGCGGAAGAACTGAATAAAATCCCAAAGCGTGTGGTTCCAAAGGAAAAAGCGGATTATGAATACCTGCTTGGGGAGTGTGATCCATCATGGTCCTGGCTGCATAAGGAATACAAATTGACTTTTGCAGGTTGGTGTTGTAGACTGTAATTAGCATTGACTAACTTTGAAGGAGGGCGCTCATACATGACAAATCAATACATGAATAATCTTTATCGTGATCTGCTCTCTAATTCACCGCAGACGATCACCATAGATATTCCGGCAGACATGGGAACCGGTCAGATTTCGCAGATCGTCACGAAACAGGGAGCAGTAGTTTCAGACTGGAGAATGAATTACTTTTCGGATATGAACGTGCAGGGAGTGAGCAGCGAGGAATACATACAAATGCTGTTCTGCTTCAATGACGGTGTTTCCTGGAATATTGCAGACAACCGGCAAAGTGCCAGCATACAAAAGGGTGAATCCTGTATTTATCGTGGTCACGGGAAAATGGAATATCTGTGCTATTCTAAAAAGAGCGATTTCCTTTTCAAAAATGTGAAAATACCTCTATCCTATTTCTACAAGATTCTGAATGACTACTTTGAGGCCGGTGAGATTGAGGTCTATCAGAAAAAATTATTGGACGGCATATCAAAGGTGAATATCACGCCCTATATGGAACACATTTTTGCGGAGCTGAAAGACTTCACGCAATATCGCGGCGGGTTGGGATACCTGTTTCTGGAAAGCAAGGTCTTTGAGCTGCTGTCGGTATATTTGAGCGAGGTCCTGGAGCTGAGTATTCTCGCGTCAACCTACGTTGCAATTTCCAGAAGTGACCGGGATTCCATCATAGAGGCAAAGCGAATTATTGACAGCCAGCTTGCCCTGGCTCCGAGCTGCGAGGAATTGGCGCGGCAGGTCAATATCAGCACTTCAAAATTGACGAAGGGCTTTTCCTCCCTGTTCGGAACATCGGTTCATGCGTATGTCATCGACCAGCGGTTAGAAAAGGCGGCAAGCCTGCTGTTAGAAAGTAATTTGAATGTCAGCCAGGTGGCTATGCTGGTGGGATATTCAAAAGCGAGCAATTTTGCGGCGGCGTTCAAAAGGAAATACGGAGTAAATCCAAAAAACTATAAAGCAGAAGCTACGATTGGATAAACGCAAAAATACTGATTTTGGGTAGAATAAAATTGGTTTTGGGTTGGAATCGTGGTCGCAAATTGTTATGATATATGGTGTGGTTAGAAGAAACTAACCACACCACATTTTCAATTTAGGAGGAATTGACATGAACAAAAAGTTGAATGCAAAGGATTTTATCCTGATCGGCGTTCTGACTGCTCTCATGTGGATTATTTGCATGATTATCAGTACCGTAATGAGCATTGCCGGTCCCGTCACCAATGTTTTCTATCCCGCTGTGGTAGCGATCCCTAACGGAATTGTTATGATGCTGCTGCTGGCGAAAGTACCGAAGAAAGGCGTGTTCACCATCTGCGGCACGATTCAGGGAATCCTGTTCCTGCTGGTCGGCGGATTTTGGCTTATCCCGGTTGCGCTGATTATAGGCGGGGTGATCTGTGACTTCCTGATTATGGGTAGGAATGAAATCACGATGAAGTCCATGATGATTGCCTACACGATTTTCAGCGGCATCTTTGCCTTTGGAGCGATTGTAGGGCCTATGAGCTTCCTGCAGGACGCTTTCGTAGGGGCGATGGAAAAGAACAACATTGCGCAGGAATACATAGATGGCATGATCCAGATCACTTCCGGCTTTATGCCTGTCGTGATTGTAGCCGCAGGTTTGCTTGGCGGCTTGATCGGCGGTTACATTGGACAAAAGGCATTGAAGAAGCACTTTATCAAGGCTGGGCTTGTATCGGTAAAGTAACAGCTCCAAAAAAGGCACATGATTTTGTCGGTAAACTGCCTGAAATCAAAAGCGGGGCTGGGGTCTTGGCCCCGTTTGTTTTTGGAGGACAGTATGGAAGAAAACATAAAGGAAATTATTACTCAAAGGCAATTCAAGCGAACAGCCGCTTTAGACCCCCGGTGCAAGGTTGCTTTACTGATCCTGATCGGATGTGTCAGTTACTTCCTGAATGGAGAGATTTGCAGCCTGGTACTTGTTGCCTCCTTTGCGTTGTTCATTGCTGTCGGCAATGGAGCAAAATGGGCCGCAAAGATGTTGACATTTTATATTGTCATAGCCTATCTCAATGCCTTGCTGCGCTATGTCTCTATTCCGGTACTCAGCGTGATTATGAGTGTATTTGGCGTGACAATTTTGAAATTGGTTCCCATTGCCATGATGGGAATATGGATTCTGCGTACTACCCATATGGATGATCTTATGGTATCTCTGCAAAGAATGAGGCTGCCGCAGGCCGTCACCATTCCGCTGGTTGTCATGTTCCGTTACATCCCGACTTTGCGGATCGAGTACCGCATGATCCGCAATACAATGGATATTCGCGGGATCAGCGATACGGCGTGGAAACAGATTACTCATCCGCTTTCTACGATTGAATATATCCTGATCCCCCTGCTCATGCGGTGCCTGAAAGTGACGGACGAACTGGCAGCATCCGGTACGACCCGCGGCCTGGAGCTGGAGGAACGCAAGTTTGCGCTAAATCCGGTTCGCTTTTCATGGAAAGAGTACATGGTTACTACTTTAGGGATTGCCTTTTTGGCGGGGCTTTTATTCCTCGACTATACCTCTGTCGGGGAAATCATCATATGGAGGGTATAGCGATGATTGCATTTGAAAATTTCTCCTTTCGATACGAAGAAAGGGACGAATTTACATTAAAGGACATTAACCTGACGATACAGACAGGCGAATTTGTTTTACTGACAGGCCGGAGCGGGTGCGGGAAAACGACCCTGATCCGCTGCCTGAATGGACTGATTCCACATTTCTATCCCGGAGAGTCAAAGGGGGATATTCTGCTGGACGGACAATCTTTGCTGGAATTGAAACCGTCTGATTTAGCGGGTAAGGTGGGGACCGTATTCCAGGACCCGCGCTCACAATTTTTTATGACAGATACAACGCGGGAGCTTGCCTTTGGATGTGAAAACATGGGTTATCCCCGTGAAAAAACCATTGACCGTATCGCAAAGGCAGCGTTGGATTTGAAGCTGGCTGATTATTTGAACCGGAGCATTTTTGATCTGTCCAGCGGTGAAAAACAACAGATTGCCATTGGTTCTGTGTATGCCCTTTTGCCGAAGGTTTATATTTTTGATGAACCGTCCGCAAATCTGGATTATGCCGCCACAAAGCGGCTGGCAGAGATTATGAAAAGCCTGAAAGAAAATGGATACACCATTATCGTTGTCGAACACCGCTTTTATTATCTGCGGGATTTGCTTGACCGGGCTTTTCTGATCCGGGATGGCAAATTAACGAGGGCTTTTACAAAAGATGAATTTTGTTCATTACCGGATGAAACCCGTATCGAATATGGACTGCGTACCGCCTATCCAGAACGGGATGCCAAGCGGTATCAAAAAAAGGCTGCACCTCATGGGGTGGGCAGCATATTGAAAGTGAGTGACCTCTCTTTTGCATATAAGAAAGGGCCGGATGTTTTACGGAACATCAGTTTTGAAGCCCATCAGGGTGACGTAATCGGTATATTGGGGCATAACGGAGCCGGAAAAACCACCTTGCTCTCAATTATGACAGGACTTCTGAAAGAGAAAACCGGAAGTATCTGTTATAACGGCAAAAAGCTGTCCCCACGCCAGAGAAGGAACCTGTCCTATCTTGTCATGCAGGATACAGATTATCAGCTTTTTGCCAGCAGCGTGGAAGAAGAATTGTCATTGGGAATTGAAAATGACTGCTCCGGGAAAGTTACGGAAACTTTAGAGGCTCTGGAACTTGGCGCATACCGGGAGTGTCATCCTGCGTCCTTATTAGGAGGACAGAAACAGCGGGTGACGATAGGCGCTGCCATTGTGGGGGACAGTCCGGTCATCTATTTTGATGAACCCACCAGCGGCCTTGACTACGATTCTATGGTGAGGGTAAGCCATTTGATCGAGCAGATTGCAGCAGCCGGTGTGATTATTTTCGTTGTGTCGCATGATTTTGAATTTATTACCCGCACCTGTTCGGAAGTGTTACAGCTTGACGGTCAGGATTCGATCAAGAATCAGGTCTTGACCCCGGAAATCTTGCTTAAAGATTGGAGGCTTTGATATGTTCAAAAAAGTATTTGAGTATGCCGGGCCACACAAGAAAGACTTATACAGCGCAACTTTTATCGTGCTGCTTAGCGTCCTTATGGGGGTACTTCCCTTTGTGCTGGCCTATCAGGTGATCTCGCCGCTTGTCATGGGCAATGCCATTGATACCGGGTATGTGTCCATACGGGTGATCGGCGTTCTGATCTGCCTTGTCCTGCAGGCGGTTTTGTATGGATGGGGACTGGATGTTTCCCATAAGGCCGCTTATAATACGCTGCTCCGGCTCCGTACCTCCCTGCAGAAAAGATTTGAGCAGCTCCCTCTTGGATTTATCCAGGATAAGGGAACAGGCACGATCAAAAAGCTATTTGTAGATGATGTGGACAGCCTGGAAGTCCTGCTCGCCCACTCCCTGCCGGAGGGGATCGCAAATCTGATGATTCCGCTGGCCGTTTACATTGCCATGTTCTTTATTGACTGGAAACTGGCGCTTTTATCCCTCGCCTCTATTCCGGCGAGCTTGTTGGCCATGATGATTATGTATTCTGTCGGCATGAAGAAAATGGGGCCGTACTATATGGCCGGGCAGAAAATGAACAATACCATTATTGAGTACATTAACGGCATGGAGGTTGTAAAGGTATTCAATAAGGACGCAGAATCCTATGAGCGCTTCCGCAAAGACATTTCGGATTATCGGGATTATACGCTGGAATGGTATAAGGCGGCCTGGCCGTGGATGGCAATTTACAGCAGCCTTTTACCCTGTACGATCATCCTCACTTTGCCATTAGGCGCATGGTTTGTTCTCTGCGGGTTTTCCACGCTGCCGGATTTTATTTTAATCCTTTGCCTGTCGCTCAGCATTGGTATCCCCCTGCTGAAATCGCTGGGCTTTTTGCCGACCATGCCTCAGCTCAACTATAAAATAGCGGCTTTAGAGCAGGTATTGGAAACAGCACCATTGAAGCAGGCAGAAGATACTTTCCATGGAACAAACCATGATATTTGCTTTGACCATGTTACATTCGGATACAAGGTGAATTCCGCCGAAGGCGGAAGACACCCGGAGGGCGTGCCTTGTGCAGAAGGTGCCCTGGGGCATGAGAAAGCACAGCCTGGACCGGACGGAAAACCGATGGTAACAATAGACGAGGTTATCCATGATATCAGCTTTACGGCAAAGGCCGGACAAAAAACGGCATTGGTCGGAGAATCCGGTTCTGGCAAAAGTACGCTGGCAAAACTGCTGATCCACTATTATGACCCCCAGCAGGGAGCCATCTCCATCGGTGGACAGGATATCACAGCAATGAGTCTGGAGGCGCTGAACAGCCAGATTTCCTATGTGGCGCAGGATCAGTATTTGTTCAATACCTCCCTGCTTGAAAATATCCGCATGGGACGGCCCGGCGCTACGGATGAAGAAGTCCTTGAAGCGGCGAAAAAAGCCCAGTGCATGGAATTTCTTGAGAAACTGCCGCAGGGGATTCATTCGATGGCGGGAGACGCCGGAAAAATGCTTTCCGGCGGCCAGCGTCAGCGTATTTCCCTGGCCCGCGCCATTTTGAAAAACGCCCCTGTCATCGTACTTGACGAAGCAACCGCATACGCTGACCCGGAGAACGAGGAAAAAATGGAGGCTGCGATTGCGGAACTTGTAAAAGGCAAGACCTTATTTGTGATCGCACACAAGCTTCCTGCAATTATGAACGCTGATCAGATTTGTGTTATAGAACATGGAAGGCTGGCGGCAGCAGGCGCCCACAAAGAACTGCTTGAAAGCTGCGAAGAATATAGAAAGCTGTGGAAAGCGTCTCAGAGAAGCGTCGAGTGGAAAGTAACAACTGCAAATCCCGCAAGGGGATACCATGATGCCGTGAACAGCACGGCAGTCAGCGGAAAGGAGGGGAAATAAATGCTGGCACTATTTTCAAGAATTTTGAAACTCTCCGGCAAATATAAAGGCCGGATTCAAGGGGCGTTCGTATGTGCTTTTCTGGAATCCATACTTGCAAAAATGCCTGTCTTTCTGGCGTTTCTCGTACTCTCCGGCTTCTATCAGAAAACATTGACCGGAGCCGACTGCCTCCATATCGGGCTTGTTCTTGTTGCCGTGGTGGTTGTGCAGGCGCTTGTTCATTATCTCTGTGACTGCCTGCAGAGTGCTGCCGGATATATGATCTTTACTGATAAGCGTATGGAGCTTGGCGGCCATCTCCGCAAACTGCCTATGGGGTATTTTACATCCGGCAATATCGGAAAAATCAGCTCCGTACTCAGCACCGATATGGTGTTCATTGAAGAAGTTGCCATGAGTACGCTTGGAAATATGCTGAGCTATATGCTCTCTGCCCTTATTTTGCTGGTATTCATGTTCTTCCTGGACTGGCGGCTTGGCCTGATTGCGGCTGCTGTGACTCTGCTTGCGTCGGTAATCGCAAAGGGAATGAATAAAGTTTCCCTGAAAGAAGCTGCGGGCAGACAGGATCAAAGCGAACATCTGACAGACGCGGTACTCTCTTTTGCAGAGGGAATAGGTGTCATTAAAAGCTATAATCTGATTGGGGAAAAATCAGAAGAATTGACCGGGAATTTCAGACGGTCCAGGGATACACAGGCTGCCTTTGAGCGGAAAATGACCCCGTGGACACGAGGGCTGAATATCCTATATGCTGTTGGAATTGCTGCGATTTTTGCACTTTCCATACAGCTTCAGTTAAACGGCGAACTTTCACTGCCGTGCCTTTGTGGTGTCCTGCTTTTTGTCTTTGATCTGTTCAGCCCGTTAAAGGCACTGTATGGAGAAGCCTCCCGCCTCACGGTTATGAACGCTGCTTTAGACCGTATTGAAGCGGTTCTGAATGAAACAGAATTGCCGGATAAAGGGACAGCGCATATTCCGAATGAAAGCTCCGGCTCACCGGAAATCTGTTTTGATAATGTGACTTTTGCCTATCAGAACAAGGAAGTCCTGCACAATATCAGTTTCTCTATGCAGAAGAATACCATGACCGCACTTGTGGGACCGTCTGGCGGCGGCAAATCCACGATTGCAAATCTTCTGGCGCGGCTGTGGGATGTGAAATCCGGCAAAGTGACAATCCGTGGTACAGATATTCGGGATGTACCTCTCGCTGAACTGATGGAACAGATCAGCATGGTTTTCCAGCGGGTGTACTTGTTCCAGGATACCATTTACAACAATATCAGCATGGGTAAACCGGACGCTGCCGAGGAAGAAGTCTATGAGGCTGCAAAAAAGGCCCGCTGCTATGATTTTATCATGGCGCTGCCGGATGGATTCCAGACAGTCATCGGTGAAGGCGGCGCTACTCTGTCCGGTGGCGAAAAGCAAAGAATCTCTATCGCTCGCTGCATTTTGAAAGATGCGCCGATTGTTATCCTGGATGAAGCCACTGCAAGTGTTGATACAGATAATGAAAGTTATATCCAGGAGGCAATCAATGAGCTGGTAAAAGGGAAAACATTGCTTGTGATTGCACACCGCCTGAATACCATCCGTCAGGCAGATCAGATTTTGGTGATCTCCGATGGACGGATCAGTGAACAGGGAACCCATGACGAGCTTATGGCAAAAGCCGGGATTTATCAGGATTTTGTAAATATCCGTAAAAAGTCCTCCGGCTGGAGCCTTGCATAAAGGAGGAACTAGAAATCATAGTACATAAAATTTGTGTGTTTCTTGGACGAATGGTTCATATTCATGGAAAAATAACAGGGTGGGGTAAACTTCTGAAAAAGAAGCCCCCACCTTTTTGCGTAACTAAGAGGGTGTCTGAACCTTTCCGCAAAACGGAAAATGCGGTTGTACCTTTTCGCAAAAGAGACTTTTATGTTGTGTCAATGATCAGAGCGTTGAGATAACCAGCTTTTAGAGGTAAAATAAAAAAGACAGGAGTAATTGTTTGAGATAAATGAAGTTGAATGGAAGAAAATCCATTAAGGAAATACCCTTCGGGTATACCAGTATACGCTGAAAATACGCACAGTAAGGAGAAAATTAATGGCTACAGTATATTATGTTGAGGATGATTTGGATATCGCAGAGAACGTTAAAACATATCTGCAAATCCGTCAGATGGAAGTATCTTTATTTTATAGTATCACTGATGCGAAACAGGCATTGCTGAAAAAACATCCGGATCTTCTTTTGGTGGACCGGAATATGCCGGATGGAAATGGGGATGAATTGTGTAAATGGATTCGCCGCTTGTGGGGAAACCGGCTTCCCATTCTTTATTTAACAGTTCGGGGAGAAACGGCAGATATTGTTCAGGGATTCCAGGACGGGGCGGATGATTATGTGGTAAAACCCTTTGAGTTGGAAGTGCTGTATTCCCGTATTCTGGCATTGCTGCGCCGGAGCGGACAGACAAAGGAAACCCGGCTATTCTGCGATCATCTTTCGCTGGATACAGATAAAAAGTCTGTTTTTTGGGAACAGGAAGAAATTCTGTTGAGCCAGTCGGAATATCAGTTGCTTCTTCTGCTGATGGAAAACAAAGGGAAAACGGTAACCAGAAGACAGTTATTGGAAACGGTATGGGACAGCAACGGAAATTATGTGAATGACAATACATTGACTGTGACAATGAAGCGCCTGCGGGAGAAATTACACAATCCAACCTGCCTGAAAACCATACGCAGTTTTGGCTATCGACTGGAGGAGAGCATATGACAGGGATAAGGAAACAGAAACTGACGGTTTTGGCGCCGGTGCTGTTGTGTGTTGCCAGTATCATTATCACAGCGGTTTTCTGGCAGTATGAATACCGGCAGGCTGCCTTTGAACATGTGTCCAAATTTTGTGAAATCATCATAGAGAACCATCCGGAAACAGAGGGGCAGATGCTTTCTGCATTGAAACAATATCATACGTTGGAAGAGCAGGAAGTGAAAGGGAATCAGTTTCTGAAGCAGTATGGATATCGGAATAATGAATTTTGTGAAGGCGTTCCGTGGAACTTTTTCCTTCCTTCTGTAGTTTTAATACTTCTGGTGACCTGCGGATTTATGCTTACTGTATGGCGTATGAATAGGCGTAATCGAATGAGAATAGCGGAACTGACAAGTTATCTGGAACAGGTCAATGTTGGCGCTGCCGGAACAGTCATACAGGTAAAAGAAGATGAATTTTCCCATCTTCAGGATGAGATGTATAAGACAGTTACCTCTCTGTATCAGACACGGGAGGCAGCGGTGCAGGCAAAAGTAAATTTTGCGGATAATCTGGCAAATATCGCCCACCAGCTAAAGACACCAATTACTGCCTCGTTTCTGTCTTTGCAGCTTATGAAGAAAACGACGCCGAATACTTATGGAGAGCAGATAGAAAGGCAGTTGGAACGGTTAAACAGATTAGAGGAATCATTGTTGACACTTTCTAAGATTGACGCCGGGACTTTGCATTTAGAGTTTTCACAAGTGGATATCTATACTGTTTTGAATCTTGCAGCGGAAAATCTGAATGACCTGATGATGAAAGAGAATATTTCTGTGGATATTCCGGATCATGGGTGTATGGAAATCTATGGGGACATGGAGTGGACAATGGAAGCCCTTTTGAATTTAATGAAAAATTGCATGGAGCATTCCAAACATGGAGGAACCGTATACTGTGATTATTCCAGTAATCCGCTTTATGCAGAAATTTTGATATGGGATGATGGAGAGGGCTTCCGGGAAGAAGATATGCCGCATCTTTTTGAGCGGTTTTATCGTGGGAAAGGTGCCGCCGGAAATGGGATAGGGATCGGATTGTCCCTTGCGCGTTCTATTTTTGAATTGCAGAATGGCAATATCACTGCCCGGAATCTTCCGGAAGGCGGAGCTTGTTTTGAAATAAGAATTTATGCGCACAGGGTAGTTCCTGCGGCGCCGCAGAAAACTGCCGCGCATCCGCCAAAGACACATGATTTCGAAGAAATTATGTACAGTCACTGAGATGTCACTTTCCTTTGTTATAATGTAAGTTATCGGAAGGAGAGGACGTCATGGAGATACTAAAATGTGAAGGAATCAGAAAAGTATACGGTTCGGGCGAAAACTGTGTTATGGCTTTGGACAGGATTGACTTGTCTGTGGATAAAGGAGAGTTTGTTGCTATTGTAGGTGCATCCGGTTCAGGAAAGTCTACGCTTTTACATATTCTGGGAAGTGTGGATCAGCCGACCGAAGGAAAAGTTATAGTGGAAGGAACCGATATCTCCACTATGAACCGTACACAGTCGGCTATTTTCCGGAGAAGGAAAGTGGGGCTGGTTTATCAGTTTTATAATCTGATCCCTACGCTTACTATTCGGAAAAATATCCTCATGCCGCTTTCTCTGGACAAAAGGAAACCGAACCAGGAGTATTTTGAACAGGTCGTAAATACATTAGGCATTGCTGATAAGCTGGACTTTCTTCCCAATCAGCTATCCGGCGGACAGCAGCAGCGTGCTGCCATAGCGAGGTCTTTGATTTACCGTCCAGCTCTTTTGTTAGCTGATGAGCCAACCGGCAACCTGGACCAGAAAAACTCAAAGGAAATCATTGATATGCTGAAATTGTCTAACCGCAATTTGAACCAGACAATTCTGCTGATTACTCATGATGAAAAGATCGCACTGGAAGCAGACCGTATTGTAACAATAGAGGACGGTCGCGTCATCAGCGATCGTTTCCGCAGTTCTGCCGAATGGCGCCCGTGCCCGGATGGGTATCATAGTATCCTTCAGGGGAAACGGGGGTAAGCAAAATGTGGAAAGATTATTCGGTAAGTTTTATTAAACAGAACCGCGCTTCCAGTATATCTATCATGGCTGCTGCATTCATCTCGGCGCTGTTTTTGTCTTTACTGTGCAGCCTGTTTTTCAATTTTTGGAACTATGATGTGGAACAGATTGTTTTAGAAGAAGGCGGCTGGCAGGGGCGTATCACAGGTGAGATTGATGAAGATGATCTGGCCATGATACAGAATTTTGCAAACGTGGAGAGCGCGTCAGTCAATGAAGAACTATCGGAAGAATCGGAAATAGTGGTAGATGTGTATTTTCAAGATACCAGAATCATTTACCGGGATATGCCGCTCATCACAGAGAAACTCGGTTTAGATGCGGATGCGGCATCCTATCATGAACTGCTTCTGTCCAGATATCTGATCCACGATCCGCAGGATGCAGAACCACCGCTTCTGATGGCATTTTATCTGATGATACTGATGGTTATGTCTCTGGCATTGATTCTGATCATCCACAATTCTTTTGCAGTGACCATGAATGCGAGGATTCACCAGTTTGGGATTTTTTCCAGTATCGGGGCTGCACCGGGACAGATCCGCACCTGTCTGATGCAGGAGGCAGCAGTGCTTTGCGCGGCACCGATATTGGTTGGGAGCATCATCGGAATTGCGCTTAGCTTTGGAGTGATTCAGGCAATCAATTTATTGGCGGCAGACGCGGCCGGTCGGCATGAAGCTGTTTTCCGGTACCATCCTCTGATATTTGTGGTTACCATTCTGGTATCCGTTCTGACAGTATTTATTTCTGCATGGTTACCGGCAGGGAAATTAAGCAGACTGACTCCGCTTGAGGCGATACGGAATACAGGTGAACTGCAGTTAAAAAAGAAAAAGCATTCCCGCATCCTGTCATTGCTGTTTGGAATAGAAGGTGAACTGGCTGGAAATGCACTGAAGGCACAGAAAAAAGCACTTCGCACATCCACATTGTCATTAACACTTTCGTTCTTAGGCTTTACTGTCATGTTATGTTTTTTTACGCTTTCCGGTATCAGCACAAACCATACCTATTTTGAAAGATATCAGGACGCGTGGGATGTGATGGTAACAGTGAAAAACACAGGAATAGAAAATATAGAGCAGGCGGAAGAAATCAACGAATTACAGGGAGTAAAGAGCAGCACCCTGTATCAGAAAGCGGAGGCAGTATGCGCCGTTCCGGAAAGGTCCATCAGTGATGAAGTGAATGCATTGGGCGGCTTGGGAATAGTGGCGGGCAGTTCTGTAACTGCGGCAGAGGGTTCCTATTTGGTAAAGTCCCCTGTTGTGATCATGGATGATGCAGGTTTTAAAGAGTATTGTGAGCAGATTGGCATAACGCCAGAAGGTGACGGAAGTGTTGTACTGAACCGTATCTGGGACAGTGTAAACAGCAATTTCCGTTACAAAGAGTACGTTCCTTTTATCAAAGAGGAACCGGATGCGATCCTTTTACAGAACGCCGGGCAAGGAGAAAATCCGGTAGAACTTCCGGTGCTTGGGTTTACACAGGAAGCTCCTGTTTTAAGGGAAGAGTATGCGAATTATACGCTGGTGCAGTTCATTCCCCTGTCTATGTGGAAAAAAATCGCCGGACAGATTGGAAATGCAGAGGCAGATACCTATATCCGGGTACTTGCCAAGGACGGAATAACGCTTACGGAATTAAATGCATTAGAGAAAGATATCGTGCAGTTTATGAGCCGTGAATATACGTTAGAAAGCGAAAACCGCATCCGGGAAAAGGTGTCAGACGAAAATATGCAGAAAGGCGCTATGTGGATTTTGGGGGCGTTCTGTGTTTTGCTTGCCGTCATTGGAATTGCAAATGTATTCTCTAATACATTGGGGTTTCTGCGTCAGAGAAAGAGGGAGTTTGCACAGTATATGTCCGTTGGCATGACGCCGGAAAGTATGCGGAAAATGTTCTGTATCGAAGCGCTGGTGATTGCCGGCCGTCCTTTACTGATTACTTTGCCGCTCACAGTACTGTCAGTCGGTTTTATGATAACGGCAAGTTATCTGAATCCGATGGAATTTTTGACAAAGCTTCCGATTGTGCCGATTTTAATATTTATTCTGGCTATTTTTGGATTTGTTGCCCTGGCTTATTATATCGGCGGAAAACGGATGCTGAACTGCAGCATGGCAGATGCTTTAAGAAATGACAGTGCAGGATAATATGATTTGGACAGGAAATGATGGAGTGATGGCATGAGAAAAATATTTATTATACTTATGATTTGTTATATGGGTATTTTCCATATACCCAGTGTTCCGCAAGTGCATTCTAATGAGAAATTAAATGAAAACGCCATAAGCGAATTTGAATCACTGCCTTTTCAGGTGGTGATGGATAAAACCTCTTTGGAAACCGGGAAATCTGAAAAAGTGACCTGTTATGTTGTATCAGCAGTTGATGATTTTAGTTATAGTGTTTTCGCAGAAAACGGTAAAATTAGCAACAAACATTTATCATCTTTTGATTATTCCAGGCCAAGGGAAGAACTTACAGATACAATTAACATCGAGTGTACAGATAGAACGACAGGACGGGAATACTCTATCTCTATTACGTTGTTTTTTCAGACCATACATCAGCAAATGTCTTAGATGATTATGGAGAGGATGGATATCTTAAATGAAAAAGAAAGTATGCATAGTGGTTTTAGGTTTAGCGATTAGTGGCTTTTTAACGGGTATTAGCTATTTGACACAAGGCATTTCTGCGAGAGGAATTGGTGGGGTAAACTATGGGAGAGTTATATTCCCGCTGTTAGTTGGAGGAATTGCTGTTTATTTTTTGGAAAACTGTTGATGCAATCTTATTTTGGTCAAAACATTAGGACAAGTCAGGCACAAACTAGAGCGTGTTTGAAAATTCATTCCCGCAATCTGCATCCCCCACTTTGCAGTCTATTTGTTCCAAATTCGGTCAGTGTAGCCCGCTACACCTCCCTTATTTGAACCAAATATCCCACAAATTGTGGAATACATCTTGCAGAAAGCAATTTTCAAACACGCTCTAGCAATTTACCTGCTCAATGAGAAAATGCATAAATCGTTTTGCCGCTGAACTAAGCCGTTCATAATCCTGATAGATAAATGAAATACACCATGTGATCGTTTTATCATCAAACGGAACCATTACAACATTTTCATATACAGAACGATCCAGCATGGGGGCAAGGCTCAGGGCTATGCCCCTTCCTCTGTTGACCAGGCTGATGAGCTGGCTTGCGTCGGAGGACTCAAAGGCCGTTTTGGGTTTAAACTGATATTTGCGGGCATAGTGGAAAACCAGCTTACGGTAATAAGATTTTTTGTCCAGCATTAGGAATGCTTCGTCCTTGAGGCGCGAGAAATTTACTTCTTTTAATGCCGCTAAAGGGTTAGCCTTATGCACAAACAGATAAAGGGGAAAGGTTTTCACCGGAGTGTAAGCGAGCCGTTCTCCGTGTCGGTTTTCGGGGATTGCCAACAGCCCGAAATGGGTGGGATCTGCTTCTACATAGGCGTCGCATTCCGTGTCGGAAAGCTCCAGAAGCTCTAACGTAATATGGGGATATTGTTCCTGAAAAGCAAACAGCAGGTCAGGGTCCAGGCAGCGGAAAATCAGCGGCGCACAGCAGAATGGCAGCCGGATCGGTTTGCTCTTAAAATAATCGATGGCGTCTGTCAGTGATTGGTGAAACTGTTCCACCTGGGGTGAGAAAATGCGGTAAAAATAAGCCCCGTCCTCTGTCAGGCTAATTCCTTTAACGGTTCGGTTAAACAGTTTACAGCCAAGCTCTGATTCCATATTTGCAATGCAGCGGCTTAACGCCTGCTGCGAAATATATAGTGCTTCTGCAGCCTGCGACAAGGATTTATGGCGGCTGGCTTCAATAAAATATTCTATATGCTTAAATTCCATAAGAGTGTCCTCCTGATTGATTCGGAAAGCTTCCGGAATGTTTCGTTTATCGGGAAGCAGCGTAAATTAACTCACATTTCAGCCTGTTGATTTCCTTCATTATACCACAATTTCAAGTTGTAGTACATACAAATTTTCGGCCATTTTTTCAGAACGATGTTTGCGCTATACTGTAATCACAGCAAGGGAAACAGAAGTTAAGAGCTCAGCTTCCGGATCCGGAGCAAGTAATCCGGAAAAGAGGAAATCGATATGAGCATCTTAAGAACCCTTTTCCATAAAAACACTGCAAACATCAATAAGGAGGAATTTACCATGACAAATAAGGATAAAGCAATCACACTCATCAATACATTCGCAACAGGGGATACGGAGGCAGCAAAGAATCTGCTGGCTGAGGGATATATTCAGCATAATCTGGCTTACGGCACCGGTCGGGACGCTTTTGTCGGTTCTGTGGAATATCTGGCGTCTGCTCCGGTAAAAACGACGGTTCATAACGTTCGTGCATTTGAGGACGGCGACAAGGTATTCCTGCAGACGGTTTACAATTTCGCAGGGGCAGGCGAGCAGGTAGCATTTGACATTTTCCGTTTTGACGCAGAAGGCAGGATCGCCGAGCATTGGGATAACCTGGCGGCTAAGGCTGCGCCCAATCCGTCCGGCCATACGCAGATTGACGGTACGCTGGAAAAGAGCCTTGTGGACAGCGAAAAGACCAGGCAGATCGTATCCGGCTTTGTGGGAGATGTGCTTCGGGGCGAAAATCCGGATAAGCTGACAAGTTACTTTGACGGCGATACCTATATTCAGCATAATACCGGCATTGCCGACGGGCTTTCCGGTCTGGGCGCAGCACTGGAAGCTCTTGCTAAGCAGGGGATTCAGATGATCTACAATAAGACCTATATGGTGCTGGCGGATGGCAATTATGGCCTTGCAGTCAGCGAAGGCACTTTTGGGGGCGCTCCGACAAGCTACTATGATCTGTTCCGTGTGGAGAACGGCAAGATCGCCGAGCATTGGGACGTAATGGAAACGATTGCCGGGAAATCCACCTGGCAGAATCAGAACGGCAAATTTTAATTGATAGAGAAAACAGCGGGGCGTACCACAGAAATGGTACGCCCTTTGCCGTGCGCCCGGCGGGCGCACTTCATCTGCCAAAGCATACACATCAAATCATCCAGATTGGTACGATATAATTATCTGCATTGATAGCTGAAAGCTCTGGACGCATGCAGATTAATGCGCCTTTGCCTCTTGGTACGGAGCCTTTATCCAACACAGAGAATGCGCCAATCAGTTCACTTCCGGGATTGACAGAGCGCTTTATCTCTAAAGGATGCAACTGTCCATTATTTTCGATGACCACGTCGATCTCATTACTGCTTTTGTCACGATAATACCAAAGCAGACAGTCTTGTGCAGCGTTGTGGTAGGTTTTTATAATCTCTGAAACCACATAGTTTTCCAGAATCGCCCCATTGATCGCTCCGTTTTGTAAAATCTCCGGAGAGGTATACCGCGTCAAATAAGACACAAGGCCAGTGTCGAAGAAATACATTTTTGGCGTCTTTATGGTGCGTTTCAGTAAATTATTGGAGTATGGCCGAAGATAGAAGATAATATCGGACTTCTCCAAGACCTGTAGCCAGCGCTTGGCGGTATCGTCTGAAACACCAACATCCTGAGCAATGTCATGGGTATTCAACATTTGCCCTGCCCGGCAGGCGGCGGCACGGATAAAATCCTGAAATTGAAGCTTATCCACAAGGGCTACCAATTCGCTGACATCCCGATCAATATAGGTCTGCAAGTAGCTGGAATAGAATACATTGCGGTCAGTGAATTTCCCGCTTACATACCCGGGAAGAGAACCTCTCCAAATTCGTTCATAGATTCCGTCCATATTGACAGGTGTACCGATGCTTTTACGTGCTTTTAGTGCAGTTAAATCAACGGTAAAAGGCGTATTTTGTCCAGAACCGTAAATTTCATGTTGAGACAGGCTGGGCATATGCAGAATCGCTACACGTCCGGCCAGCGATTCTTGTGCAAGTTCCATCATTTTAAATGCTTGGGAACCAGTCAGCCAGAAAGAGCCGGGGGCAGCACCATTATCAATAGCAATTTTAATATAAGAAAACAGCTCAGGCGCATATTGTACTTCGTCAATGAAGATTGGAATATCGTGAACCTGCAAAAACAGTGCAGGATCATTTTTAGCCATACGTCTTTCTTCTAAATCATCTAGCGTAACATAACTGCGTTCCGGTGTCATCAGCCTGCGCAGGACTGTTGTTTTGCCAACCTGTCTTGGTCCGGTAATCAGCAGACAGGAATACTCTTTGGAAAGAGAGAGAATTTTGTCCTCAAGGTCGCGTTTGATATAATTCACAGTAAAACCTCCTTTGGCTAAAACAAGATGTAATCTTATTATAGCCAAAGCATATAAATAAGTCAAGCCTAAGATAAGATACGATCTATTTTGGATAAATTTATATCTGAGCAATTAGTTTTTTTGTTAGTGCTTTTTTCGTATTCCCCTCTAAATATCCACGAGATGCTCATGCTCAGTCCATTGAAAATATAGAACATTGCAATGGTTCTGAAGAATCTTCACCCATCCGCTTCTGACTGAAATCGGCGCAAAGTACGGAAAAACTGCTGCACAGGTTGCTCTGCGCTGAAATGTACAGCGGCGTTTTGCTGCACTTAACCTAAAAATTTCACTTCATTTACAAATTTTACCACGTCCTCTGGCGGATTATGCGCATACAGCAGTCCATAGGGAGAACTGTATTCCCATTTTACCGGGATGCTGACAAGCGCCGGGTGAACATCCTGCCAGCATTCCAGTATTAGCAGAACATTCCCGGTTTCTATGCAGCGGTTAAATACAGCCATATCATAAAACTGTGTGGTATCTTCGATCCGAATGGCCGGATGATTTTTTCTCAGGTCACTTCGTATTAAATCGTTCGTTTTGGAATCCCCTTCTTTTACCATCATCAGGATTTCTCCATATAAATCCGAAAGCTCCAGATACTTTTTCGCTGCCAGCGGGTGTTCGCGGGAAACAGCGCACATTTTTCTGTATCGTCCCAGCGGCAGCATATTACATCGGTCGAGCCATTGTTTGGAGTCGCAGACTCCAAGCAGAAAATCAAATTTTTTTCCTAATTGTTCAATTTCGGAGAGGATGCCTTCATGGTTATCTTCAAAAGGAACTAAGTGCAGTTTGTAATCGGGAAACTGGCTGCTCACTTTGTACCATAAGTCCATGAAAGGCTTTGCAGGGTTCAATAAGGAGGTTCCGACGCGGAATGTTCTGTCATGCACATTTGCGGCCTGTTTCGCATTTTCAATGGAGCGTTTTGAAAAATCGAACAGAAATTTTGCGTCTTTATA
>JAUNGB010000097.1 GCA_030524715.1 Eubacteriales bacterium
TTAAGCAATTTTAAGTAATTTTGGTAAAATTTCAAATTTGCTCATTTATAGTATATAACATAAGACGGGCATATGTAAAGAAATTCAATTTCCCTAAATATAAAATATTTGGAAATAAAATCGAAAATTTTTTATAAATTGCCGAAAAGGCTTGCATCTGAAGAAAAATGCAGTATAATGGTAACAGGAAAAGATATTCGGCATACCGCAGAACAGAAGCAGCCAATATCAACTTACATAATACACAACGAGAAATTTCTTTTACAATATGAACATGTCTTTGCCAGGTAACTGTCATGCAGCATTCCCGCTGCGGCAATGACCAATTCCAACAGATTAAATTCAGCAGGTATGGAGATATCTTTTCTTAAGAACCTATGTGTGTTTTCTAAAATCCAATTTTTTATGGAAGGAGGGAAGCTGTATACCCAGATATGGAAGATCTATCACGAGCTAAAAAGAACGCTATGAAGCCTCTGAAAGCAGAACTCAAGGTTTATCGTGACCAGGGAATCGCGCTTTATCTGAACGGCGAGCCGAGCAGTCCGAAATTTATTGCGAAAGCCTGTGCCGTTGCGGAGGGAGGCGGATATATGCGGGATTATACAGAAGATGACAATGGCCGGATCGAAAGGGTCAGCTTCGATTTTATTGAAGACGAGTAAATACACAAAAGGAATGCCGCGGCTATAAGAATAGCCGGTGGACCTCTTATCAGAGAAAAGGATTCCTCCATAGTCAGGCAGTTTCCCCCTCTCATACATAACCGCCGGAGGAATCCTCACCCAAAAAGACAGAAATGCAATAAAATTTCGCTACTGTTTATTTCCAAGCCTTGAACCGGCTGTAAGGCTATGAGCCGGTAGCACTGAACAGTAACAATTATGAAAAAAGTGTAAAAAGTCGAATTTTGTAATGCAATCCGCTTGAAATATGGTATAATAAAAAACGTATAATTACATCTGAAACAGAAATTCCCTGCCGAAAGGAAAATTCCCTACCGAAAGGAAGAAAAAAATGAAGAAAAAAAACATGCCGGTTTTAGTTGTATGTCTGCTGATCTTTGTGGTTGCAGTCATAGGACTGGCCACCCATGTAATTATCAGATACCTGCCGACCAAAGAGCGGATGGATTTAACAGAATATTACGGACAGGCTGCGGAAGGCGAAGCCGCCCTGATCCTTGGAACGGAGAAGCTGGAGCAAAGAGGACTGATCTCTGGTGAACAGGCGTATCTTCCCCTTACTGTGGTGAACAGTTACCTGAATCAGAGATACTACTGGGATAGTGAAAATTCCCAGATCCTTTATTCTACGCCTTCGGAAACAATTGCTTTTTCCTCATCTGAAGAACCGGGAGGGGAGGTTTGGGTGAAGGACGGAAGCGTTTATTTAAGCATACCTTTTATTCAGAAATTTACAGATATTGATGCCTATGTTTATCAGGATCCTGCAAGAGTGGCGATTCAGTACAACTTTAGTGATGTGAACATGGTAAATGTACTGAAAGACACTTATGTGCGTTTCAGGGGCGGTATTAAATCTCCGGTTCTTACCCCCGTAAAAAAAGGGGATTCCCTGATCTTTATGGAAGAACTGGAGGACTGGACCCAGGTGGCTACCAAAGACGGCTATATCGGCTATATTGATAAGAAGAAGATCAGCGAGCCGGAAACAGTCACTGAAGAACGGGATTTTCAGAGAGAAGAATACACCTATATCACAATGGACCAGCCGGTAAATATGTCGTGGCACCAGGTAACAACCCAGGAGGCAAACGCTTACTTTGCAGATGCGGTGCAGAATGTCAGCGGTGTGAATGTGATCTCTCCCACATGGTTTTATCTTCAGGATACCTCGGGCAATATTGCCAGTATCGCGTCACAGGATTATGTGAACCAGGCCCATGAACGGGGAATGGAGGTCTGGGGACTGATCGATAATTTTACCGCAGAGGTCAGTACCACAGAGACTCTTTCCAGGACATCTTCACGTCGGAATATCATCAGCCAGTTAATGGATGCCGCGCTTGGCGTGGGACTGGATGGGATCAATGTTGATTTTGAGGCTTTGACAGAGGATGTGGGGATCCATTTCCTCCAGTTTTTAAGAGAACTGTCAATTGAATGCCATAAAAACGGTCTGGTGCTCTCTGTGGACAATCCCGTTCCGGAGGATTTCACCAGCCACTATGACCGCGCAGAGCAGGGCAGGGTCGTGGATTATGTAATTATCATGGGATATGATGAGCATTATGTGGGCTCTGAGCAGGCCGGTTCAGTGGCGTCCCTTCCATGGGTAGAAAAGGGAGTGCAGGATACTCTTGCAGAAGTTCCGGCAGAACGTGTGATCAACGCGATCCCATTTTATACCAGACTGTGGAAGACAGAGGGCGGAGCGCTTACCAGCGAGGCTATTGGAATGGATCAGGCACAGGAGGTCATTGCTACATATCAGGTGGAGACTTATTGGGACAATGAAGCTGGACAGAACTACGGCGCCTATGAGAATGAAGGCGCCACCTATCAGATCTGGCTGGAGGACGCACAGTCCATCGCAGAGAAGGTGAAGCTGGTTCCCAAGTACGGTCTGGCAGGCGTGGCCCAGTGGAAGCTTGGTTTTGAAAACAGCAGTATATGGCAGGTTATCAGCGACAATCTGCAATGATCATCACATAAGAGAAAAGCATTTCAATGCTAAAAACACTCTCCGGAACATATATTAGAACAAATATACCGGAGGGTGTTTTCTATTGAAAAAGCATTATGCGGAGCTGGCGATGGCATTTCTTTTGCTGGTGTGTTTCTTCTTTTTATCACGGGAGGCAGCGCAGGTTTCCAAAGAACTCCAGTCTGAGAAAAATCCTGGTAAGGTGATCGTAGTAGACGCCGGCCACGGAGGTTCTGATCCCGGAATGATCGGGGTGGGCGGCCTGGAAGAAAAGGGAATCAACCTTGCGATCGCAACACGCTTGAAAGGATTTTTAGAGCAGAGCGGATTTACCGTAGTCATGACAAGGGAAAAGGATGAAGGGCTGTATGATGACGCCGCCCAAAATAAAAAGGCACAGGATATGCAGAGAAGGATTTCTGTCATTGAAGAAGCAGAGCCGCTTTTGACGGTCAGCATCCATCAGAACAGCTATCAGGACGCGGCGGTTTATGGCCCTCAGTTATTTTATTATGCGGATTCCCCGGAGGGTGAGCTTCTGGCCAAGGCGATCCAGACACAGATGAATACAGATCTGCAGGTGCAGCGTCCCAGAGAGCCTAAGGGAAATACAAGCTATTATCTGCTGAAACGCAGCCCGGGCACGCTGGTGATCGTGGAGTGCGGGTTCCTGACCAATCCCGATGAGGCAGCCCTTCTGAAAACAGAAGAATATCAGGATAAAGTAGCTCTGGCGGTCAGCAAAGGGATCCAGGCCTATCTTTCAGATAAAAAAATCCTTTAAAATGGCAGAATAGGCTTTGAAATAAGAATTACTTTTGCTATACTGAAGAAGTTAAGGATTTATAAAGCGGCGCATAAAGCCAAATGGACATGCAAGTATATCCGTCTGGCTGGCTGCCCGCGGAAATAAAGCACGTAAAATAAGATTACGGACAGTGCATCCGCCTGTGGTAAGATAAAAAGAAACCACAGGGAACAGACAGGAGACAAAATGCCGGGGATTGTTTATTTACTATTGAGCATATTATTGGGAAAAGAGCTTGCAGGGAGCTTTCTGGAGAATAAAAGAAACAGCAGGGAGGTTGTGGTCAATGGTTTCTGGCTGCTGTTTTTTGCCGCTTTTGGTACGGGAACGCTTGCAATGGGCTGGGGAACGTATCTTGTTTCCTGGCTTGCAGGCGCGGCGGGCTCCAAGAGGCCGCTGCTTTGGGGAAACCTGTTTGTTATGGGAGGAACGGCGGCCTGGCTGGCTTTCCTCTATATAAAAAGATACCGGAAGGGGCTGCTGTCCGGAGGCCGGGCCGGGCTGGTCGCCGACAAGAAGCTTTTCAGAAAGGAAGCTGTGTTCTTTTCTGTGCTTTTGATATTTCTTACGTGGATCATGTTTTATGTGTTCCATGTGAAAGACGGAGTGCTGTATTCCGGCTTTTCTGTTTATGGGGATTACGCGCCTCATACGGCAATGATGCGTTCCTTTTCCATGGGAAGCAATTTTCCGACGCAATATCCGCATTATGGCGGGGAGGATGTGAAATATCATTTCATGTTCCAGTTTGTGGCAGGAAATCTGGAATACCTGGGACTTCGGATCGATATTGCCTACAATCTTATCAGTATCCTGTCGTTAGAGGGATTTCTGGTACTGCTTTACGCGCTGGCAAGACGTGTGGCGGGAAGCGCGGCAGGGATATCGGACAGCTTTGGGATTGGCGTATTGTCTGTGCTTCTGTTTTTCTTCAGAAGCGCGTTTACATTTTTCAGGTTTGTGTGGGAGCATGTGCAGAGCGGGGATCTGTGGACAACTCTTGCGGACAATACCTCTTTTATCGGGTATACGCCCAATGAGAACTGGGGGCTTTGGAATTTTAATGTATATCTGAACCAGAGGCATCTTGCCTTCGGGCTTTTGCTTGTAGGGCTTACGCTGTGGATCTATCTGGATTGGGTGGAGGCCGGCTGCAGCCATCAGGAGAAGGGCTTCCGGTGGTTCCGGCTGCGGCTTTTTTGCAGAGAGGCGTGGAAGAGCAGGAGTCTGGAAACGGCTCTTGCCATGGGAATGATCCTAGGCTTTTGCGCCTTCTGGAACGGGGCGGCGGTCATCGGAGGATTGCTGATCCTTATGGGATTTGCCCTGTTTTCTGACGGCAAGCTGGATTATGCGGTCACAGCAGCGGTAACCGTTGTGCTTTCTCTTTTGCAGTCAAAGATTTTTATACGCGGCCAGGCAATGAAACTGTCTTTTCAGTGGGGATTCCTGGCAGAGGACAAAAGTGCAGGAGGCGTTTTGTGGTACCTTTTGCAGATGAGCGGGATCTTCTTTGTCGGACTGTTTGTGTTGCTGATTTTTCTTGGGAGGCGGCAGAGGGCTGTCCTGGTAAGCTTCCTGTTTCCGGCCGTGTTCGCTTTTTGCATCTCTTTAACGCCGGATATTAATGTAAACCATAAATATGTGATGATATCTTATGCATTCCTTACAATGTTCTGGGCATGGGCGGTGATACGGCTGTTCCGGCTGAGGCATGCCCGCGCGGCGGCCGTGCTTCTGGCACTGTGTCTGACGGTAACAGGAATCTATGATTTCGTAGTGATCCTGAAGAATAACGGAGTGGGACGCCGGGTCGCCGTAAATATGGAAAGCAGCCTGACCCGATGGCTTTCTGAGAATCTGGAGCATGAAGATCTGCTGCTGACTCCTGAATACAGTATGAGCGAGGTAACCATGTCGGGGGTCATGATGTACTGCGGCTGGCCTTATTATGCCTGGTCCGCAGGGTACGACACCAATTACCGGGCGGCGGTGGCCACGGAGATTTACACCACGTCGGACGCAGAGCAGGTAAAACGCCTGACAGAGCAGGAGGGAATTACCTATATTCTGTTTGAGGAAGGCATGGAGTTTGAGCAGGAGAAATGCCGGGAGGATATCATTGCATCGTGCTGCCAAATGGTATATCGATCAGAGGATGGGAGAATTAGGATTTATGAAACGCGATAGTTTATATATTATTATGCCTGCCTACAACGAGGAGGCAAATATTGAAAAGGTAATTGAACACTGGCATCCCATTGTAGAGAAGGTCGGCGGAGAAAGCCGTCTTGTTGTTTTGAACGACGGAAGTAAGGACAGTACTTACTCGAAGATCAGGGAATGTGAGAAAAAATACCCGCGGCTTATTGGGATCGATAAGCCCAATGAGGGACATGGAGCTACGATTTTAAGGGGTTATCACTATGCGGTGGATGCAGGCGCGGATTATATTTTTCAGACAGATTCCGACGGTCAGACCATGGCGGAGGAGTTTGGGAGATTCTGGAAGGACAGGAAGTCCTGCGGCCTTCTGATCGGTTACCGGAAAGGGCGTAAAGACGGGATTTCCAGAGTATTTGTGACAAAGGTCCTGAGATTAGTCTTATTTGCGGTCTTTGGAATCTGGGTGAAGGATGCCAATACTCCGTACCGCCTGATGAAGGCGTCGCAGCTTCAGAAGGTTCTTGAGAAGATCCCGGAGGGATTTGATTATTCCAATGTGCTGATGACCGTGATCTATGAGAAATACCAGATGGGCGTCCGGTATTATCCCATTACCTTCCGGCCCCGCCAGGGAGGAAAGAATTCCATCAATATGAAACGGATCGTGAAGCTCGGTACAAACGCGGTCAGGGATTTCAGAAAAGTCCGAAAGACCATCTGAGGAGGGAAAACTTATGAAAAAATGGGGAATCAGAGCAATTCCGGCCGTGCTGCTTCTGGCGGCGTCCGCTTTTCTTTTAAAGGGAGACGTATGGGTATTCTGGACCTGGTGGCTTCTTGCAGGGCTTCTGGGTTTCCTTGGGATGCCTGTTGCCGGACGGTTGTTTCAGGGCTTCGACGATAAGGGGTGGATATTTTCCAAGACGCTTTCCATTGCGGTAAGCGGTTTTCTCACCTGGTTTCTGGCTTCTGTAAAAATTGTCAGGTTTACTACGGCGACCTGTATCGCTGTGACTGCTGTGTGTGCTGCGGGAAGTCTGCTGCTGCTTAACCGACAGATGAAAAAGGGAATTGAATGCCTGCCGACAGATCATTTTGTGCTGGTCTACTGGGAAGAGCTTTTATTTTTTGCAGTGTTCCTGCTGTGGACGTATCTGGCAGGATTCCGTCCAGCGGCTTACGGTACCGAAAAATTTATGGATTATGGTTTTATGGAAGCCATGATGCGAAGCACGGAGTTTCCGCCGACGGATATGTGGTATTCCCAGGGGCATATCAATTATTATTACGGCGGACAATATTTCGCAGTATTTCTTACCAAGCTGTCGGGAAGCACTGCGGCGATGACCTACAATCTGATGAGGACATTTGTGGCGGCGCTGGCTTTTGTGATGCCGTTCTCGCTGGTTTACCAGATGACCACAGACTGTCTGTGGAACAGAATCGCAGGAAAGAAATGGGTTCCTGCTGCTTCCGGTATCATGGCGGGATGCGCGGTGTCCATTGCCGGAAATATGCATTATGTGATCTACGCGAAGATCATTCCTCTGGTGCAGAAGCTGAGCGGCGCCGAGGAAATTGACGGCTACTGGTTTCCGGATGCTACCAGATACATTGGCTATAACCCGGATGTGCCGGATAAGACCATTCATGAGTTTCCCTGCTATTCCTTTGTGCTGGGAGATCTGCACGCACATGTGGTAAATGTGATGTTTGTCCTTTTACTCATAGGGCTCCTGTATGCATGGATGAAGAAAATGCGGACCAGGGAGGCGATGATAGAAAAGACCGGGAAACGGGAATTCTGGAAGCGGGAGCTTCTGATGCCGCATATTCTTCTGGTGAGCATGCTTTTGGGGATGTTCCAGTGGACGAATTTCTGGGATTTTGTGATTTATTTTGTGGTAACAGGGGGCGTAGTGCTGTTTACCAATATTATCCGGTTCCGGGGACGGATCAGGCGGATTTTAGCGGTGACGGCGGCGCAGGCTGTTGAAGTGATCGTGATTTCCTACGCAGTGATCCTGCCCTTTACCCTTCAGTTTGAGGCGATGGTACAGGGGGTTGCCCTTGCGGAGAACCATTCCCTTCCCTATCAGCTTCTGGTGCTCTGGGGACTTCCGGTCATTCTGGTGACCGCGTTTATTATTAATGTGCTTTATGAGAAGCTTCACAAAATGGAACGGAAGAGTCTTTACCGTTTAATGAAGGCCATTTCCATACCGGATCTGTTTGCGGTGATCCTTGCTCTTTGCGCTATGGGACTTGTGCTCATACCGGAGTTTGTTTATGTCCGGGATATTTACGAAGATGGATATGCGCGGGCAAATACGATGTTTAAGCTGACCTATCAGGCATATATCATGTTTGGGATGGCTATGGGCTACGTGATCTTCCGGATGCTTATGGTATCACGGCAGAAGTTTTTAAAGGCACTGTCCTGTGTGGGAGCCGTGCTGCTGGTCTGCACCATGGGTTATTTCGGGAACAGCGTGCATTCCTGGTTCGGAGAGGTCTGGAAGCCTTCAGAGTATCAGGGATTGAATGCAACGGCATTTCTGGAACAGGAGTTTCCGGAGGATGCGCCGGCAATCCGGTGGCTGAAGAAAAATATCGAAGGAAGCCCCGTGGTCCTGGAAGCAAACGGGGACAGCTACAGCGGTTATCAGCGTGTTTCGGCAATGACCGGTCTGCCTACTGTGCTCGGCTGGTATGTCCATGAGTGGCTGTGGAGAAATGACGTGGCTGACCTGAACCAGAAGAGCGCTGATGTGGAAAGTATCTATACGTCCCAGGAGGAAGATACCGTAAAGGCCCTGATCAGCCAGTATGAGATCGAGTATATTTTTGTCGGTTCAAAAGAAAAGGAAAAATATGGGGATCGATTGAATACGGAGTTTTTGCGCGGACTTGGAGAGGTAGTGTTTGAGGATACGGGATCAGGAACGTTTATAATCCGGATATGAGGGCAAAGAGTTACTGTTTACACCGCAGGTGTGAACAGTAACGGCAAAGAAAGCTGTTGAGATAGAACTGCTTTGAGATAGAACTTTTTTATTGTGGTTGACAGGAACTCGGAGAGGATGATATATTTATAAGTAAGAAGCGGACAAGGGCGTCTGGTGTGATGTCTTTCGTCCGCTTTTTTCGTTTCGGAAGGATGAAGGAAGCTGGCCGGCAGAAAATATAGCGGCCGGGCAGATACAAAGGAAGTAAGGAGGAAGTATGTTTTATGAGTCGTATGAATGAACTGTATAAGAAGATGGTCAGTTATTACAGGGGTGATCCGGGACGGATCCAGCATTTTGTGAAGGTGCACAGCTTTGCAAGACTGATCGGACAGTCGGAGCATCTGGATGAAAAGACCCTTTATATTCTGGAGGCGGCAGCGCTGGTGCATGATATCGGAATCAAACCCGCATTGGAGAAATATGGGAAGGAAGACGGTAACCTTCAGGAGCAGGAAGGGCCGGCGGAGGCTGAGAAAATGCTGAAGGAACTGGGCTTTGCACCGGATGTGGTTGAGAGAGTTTCTTATCTGGTGGGCCATCATCATACCTACACAAATGTGAAAGGAATGGATTACCAGATCCTGATAGAGGCGGATTTTCTTGTAAATTATTATGAAAATGGCATGGAGACAGAGACGATCCAAAAAAGCGTCAATAAAGTTTTCCGTACGGAAACAGGGAAGCATATTGCAAGGGAAATGTTCCTTCCCGAGGAATTTAAAATGTCCGATACCTGGGCGCAGGACGGGCTGCAGGATCTGGAGGATTTTATTGAATCCCAGGGAATCTATATCCGCCAGTGATTATATCAGATGTGAGATGACTCCCGCCTCTATAGGCGCTGAGTGACAAACTCGTATCAGTGGCGGGAGTCAATCCCCCATCTGATATACGCTCCGCGAGGATGTGCAAGGATTCGGTTCAGTGTATTTTACGGAATGACATTTTCAGAAATACTTAAGGGGAATAGAAAGGGATGCGTATTTTCCGCATCCCTTTTTAAAACAGATAAGCATTTCTCATTTCGAGTACGCAGAACACTAAGAGGCGGGTCTGGGGGATGATTATCTGCACTCATGAGCATATAGTAAAGCGGAATGCGAATGTCCGCTTTACTTTTGTCCGCTTCTGCCCGTGAATCGGGCAAATTCCTCATCCGTGCATTTCACGTAATGAGTGCCGCTTACCAGATGTTCTGTTCCTTTAGCGTAATCAAGGCCGGAGGTCTTATAATCATAGCTTTCAGCCACACGGCTTTTTTCCAGAACCGGATTCGGGGAAGGAATCGCTGAAAGCAGGCTTCTTGTATAGGGGTGAATGGGATTTTCAAAAATTTCTTCCGTAGTACCCGTTTCCAGAAGATGTCCCAGATGAAGAACGCCGATTCTGTCGGAAATATACTTCACCATAGAAAGGTCATGGGCAATAAACAGATACGCGGTTTGGGTTTCCTGCTGGATATCCTTCATCAGATTTACTACCTGGGCCTGGATAGAAACATCCAGCGCAGAAATACACTCATCCGCAATGATCAGCTTCGGATTCATGATCAGTGCGCGGGCAATTCCCACACGCTGACGCTGGCCGCCGGAAAACTGATGGGGATATCTGGATGAGTGCTCAGGAGCAAGCCCTACCTTGGCAAGAATTGCATCGATCTTTGCCTTTCTTTCCTCTTTGCTGCTGTACATATGATGGATGTCAAGCCCCTCTCCCAGAATATCCTCGACCTTTTTGCGCGGGTTTAAGGAAGCCATGGGATCCTGAAAGATCATCTGCATCTGCGTTCTTAAGGTCTTATTATCCGCCTTGGTCATTTTCTTACTGATATCCGTTCCGTTGAAGGTGATCTTTCCGGCAGTGGGCTCATAGAGCCTGATAACGCTCCTTCCGATGGTAGATTTTCCGGAACCGGATTCTCCTACAAGTCCGTAGGTTTCTCCCGGGTAAATCCGGAAGGAAACGTTTTCCACGGCCTTTACGGTAAAACTGCTGCTTACCTTAAAATACTGCTTTAATCCTTCCACGGTGAGGATCGGTTCTGCATTATAATTTGCTGCCATATTCTTCCGCCTCCTTCTTCATACGTGCAATACGCGCCTTTAATTCTTCTGGCATTTCTACCTTTGGAGCCCGCGGATCCAGAAGCCAGGTAGCAGCAGAATGTGTCTCCGTGATCTGGAACATAGGCGGCTCTGCCTTGTCGTCGATCTCCAGTGCATAACGGTTACGGGGGGCAAAAGCGTCTCCGTTTTTTTCATGCAGAAGGTTGGGCGGAGAGCCGGGGATCGTATAAAGACGTTCGTCATCCGTATCCAGATCCGGCATGGCGGAGAGAAGCCCCCATGTATAGGGATGGCGCGGATCATAGAAAATCTCATTGATCGTTCCTTTTTCTACGATTTTGCCCGCATACATAACATTTACGTAATCAGCGACCTTTGCCACTACCCCAAGGTCATGGGTGATATAAATAACGGAAATTCCACGTTCCTTCTGCACACGTTTGATCAGTTCGATAATTTTTGCCTGAATAGTAACGTCAAGGGCTGTGGTGGGCTCGTCGCAGATGAGTAGATCCGGGTTACATGCAAGAGCGATGGCAATGACCACACGCTGGCGCATACCGCCGGAAAGCTGATGGGGATAGTTTTTCATCCGTTTTTCCGCGTCTTCAATGCCGACTTCCTTTAAAAGCTCCACCGCCTTATTCCAGGCTTCCTTTTTCGGAGTCTTAAAGTGCCAGATCATTCCCTCCATAATCTGTTTTCCGATGGGCATGGTAGGATTCAGGCTTGTCATGGGATCCTGGAATACCATGGCAATTCGCTTGCCGTTAATATGCCTGCGGATCCATTTTTTATCCTTGGAAAGAATATCCACCTTTTCCGGTGAACCGTCTGCATGATGGTAACAAAATTCAATGGAGCCGCTGTTGATGGTGGCGTTGGAGGCAAGGATTCCCATAGCCGCCTTCATGGTAACAGATTTTCCGGAGCCGGATTCCCCTACAATGGCCACGGTCTCGCCCTTAAACAGATCAATATTAACGCCCCGGATAGCATGTACCGGTCCTGCTGTGGTGCGGAATGTAATATCCAGATTTTCCACATTCAGGATTCTTTCTTTTGATTCTGACATGGGATTCACCTCACATTTCCTTCATTTTTGGATCCAGCGCTTCACGCAGTCCGTCTGCCACAAGGTTAAAGCTCAGCATTAAAAGAGCCATAACGATGATCGGCGGAACGATCTGGTACGGATGGGTGGTAAAGCTGTTAAAGCCTTCGGAGATCAGGGAACCCAGGGAACACTGGGGAACCGGGATGCCAAGTCCTACGAAGCTTAGAAATGCTTCTGTAAAAATGGCGGTAGGTATGGAAAACATAACCTGCGTAATGATCGGCCCGATAATATTGGGGAGAACCTCTTTGAAAATAATAAAGAAGCTTCCCGCCCCGAGAGTTCTGGAAGCCAGGACAAATTCCTGTTCTTTGAGCTTCAGCATTTCTGCACGGGCAATACGGCTCATACCCACCCATTCTGTAAGCATCAGGGCAAAAATAATGGTGAGCATTCCGGGCTGCAGTACCAGAAGCAGAAGAGTGACGATAACAAGTCTGGGAATACCGTTGGCAATTTCCAGGAAGCGCTGCATGATCATATCGACTTTTCCGCCGAAATAACCGGAGATCAGGCCGTAGCTCATGCCGATCAGCATATCGATGACCGCGGCGGCAACGGCGATGATCAGGGAAACACGCGCGCCGGACCAGGTACGTGTCCAGATATCACGGCCGAAATTATCGCTTCCGAACCAATAATAAACATCGTCCAGTCCTTTTTCTTCATAGTAGTTTACCTTTTTTGAACCGGTGGTGGTGGTCATGTTTTCACTTCCGTCAAAGATGCCGAATTTTTCAAGCCCCTTGATCCTGGGGGCGAGGTTTTTCTGGCTTAATTCCTGGCCGGAATAGGTGTATCTGTTCATTCCCGGGCCGATAGCCGCCATCAGGGTGATCAGTATGATCAGAACCAGGCCGACCATAGCGCTGAACTTACGGAGATAACGGATCAGGACGTCTTTCCAGAAGCCCTGTGCGGCAAAGTTGGTATCAAGAGCAATTTCACCGGCATTATTTTTCAGCTTAAAGTCCGCGTCAACAGGAATATAAGCGTTGGATGCCGCATTGATGGAATCTGTATATTTCATGTGCTCAGTCTCCTTTCTTTGCCAGTCGGATCCTCGGGTCGATGATTCCGTACAGGATATCCACCACGAGCATAATGCCGATATACATAGCAGAATAGATAAAACTCAGGGAAATGACCACGTTGTAATCGTTGGACTGGATGGCGTTGACCAGAAGGCTTCCCACACCCGGGATTGCAAAAATCTTTTCAACGACCAGGGAACCGGTCATCAAATCTACGATCAGCGGCGCCAGGACCGTGATGATCGGGATCATGGCGTTGCGGAGGGCATGGCGGAAGATCAGGGACGCGCCGGAAATTCCCTTACTCTCTGCAAGCAGCATGTAATCGCTGCCTAAAACCTCCAGCATTTCACTTCGGGTAAATCTCGCAATGGACGCCATGGTAAACATGGACAGGGAAACGCTGGGAAGTACACTGGATCCCATAGCCTGTTGTACATTGTAGAGCATTGGGAACCATTGGAGCTTAAAACCAAGAGTATAGCTCAGCGCCAGTGCAAATACATAAGAGGGCACTGATACGCCGATAACAGAAATGATAGTAGCCAGGGAGTCCCAGATGGTATCATGCTTCAAGGCTGCGATCAGCCCCAGGATCAGTCCGAGAACAGCTCCGATGGCTACTGCAAATCCGCCGATAAAAATGGAGACAGGAAGTCTTGTCTGAAGCATTTGGGAAATAGGGGTGTTTTTTGAAATTTTGTAGCTGACGCCTAAATCTCCATGAAACATATTTCCGACATATCGGAAAAACTGCACGACGATAGGGTCGTCCAGACCATATTTAGCATAAAGAGTCGCTTTTTGAGCCTCATTCAATTTCTCATCATTAAAGGGCGAACCGGGCATTAACTGCATGAGGATAAACAGCACAAGCAGGATTGCCAGAAGAGTAAAAAGAGAGGTCATCAATCTCTTGAAAATGTATTTTTTCACGTTTTCCTCCTCGCAGGTCAGGGATGCTCCCATTGACCTTAAAAGCCGCACTAAAGTTTCCCTTAGTGCGGCCAAATGACGTATGTGTATGATGTATAGCTGACGGCTGCACGAAGTCGCTGCGCTTATTCTGTCTTTGCTGCGTTCTTGTAGACGCGGTTCAAAGCAACCGGATGGAATTCAATACCGGTAACCTTGGAGGACAGCATTTCTGCGTTAGCCTGAGTGTACAGCGGGAAGATAACCGCCTCATCCATAACGATCTTTTCAGCGTCGTACAATCTTGCCCAGCGTCCTTCTGCGTCTGTGCACAGATCGCCGGTTGTACATTCAGCAATGATCGCGTCATAATCAGCATTGCTCCACAGGCCATAGTTGTTGGAGTTGCCTGTGATCCACATACCAAGATAAGTCATCGGGTCAGCGTAGTCAGGTCCCCAGCGGGTAAGACCGAGCTGGAAGTTGCCGTCCTGCATATCCTGTACTCTCTGTTTCTTAGGCTCAATTGTCAGATTTACGGTCAGTCCCGGAAGTGTGGTTTCCCACTGTTCCTTAAGAACCTGCGCTACCTTCTGAGGAGCGTCGTCCGCATCAACGACCATATCCAGAGTCAGTTCGGAAATTCCCAGCTCTTCCAGGCCGGCTGCCCAGTATTCTGCTGCCTTTTCAGCGTCATCTGCGCAGACATCAGCATATCTGGTCTGGTCGGCAGAGTAGTCAGAGCCGTCCGGGCCTGCTGCAAACTGCATGGGAACTGCTGTGTAGGTCGGCAGGGAACCGTCCTTTAAAACGTCGGCAGTGATAGCTTCACGGTTGATGGCGTTTGTCATGGCAAGACGGATGTTCAGGTTTGCAAGCTCCGGTACAGCGTCCATATTCGGGCTTACATACCACAGATAACCTGCGCCGATAGTCTGGAATTCAGGATCGTCCTTTACCTGGTCAACCTGTTCGCCGTTTACAAGAGTGGTATCCAGAGCGCCTGTCTGGTAGCTCATAAGAGCCTGCTGTGAATCCTGGATTACCTGGTAATTCAGTCCCGGAAGCTGTACTCTGTCAGCATCCCAGTAATCTTCGTTCTTGGTAAGATGGAAAGCCGTAGCCGCCGGCTCATAGGTATCCATCACAAATGCACCGTTGGAAAGCACTGTTTCAGGGCTGGTTCCGAAGGTATCGCCAACGGATTCCAGGAATGCCTGGTTTACCGGATAGAAGGTCGGGAAATACATCAGGGACAGGAAGTAGCTGACAGGAACGTTCAGTTTTACCTCCAGTGTTTTGTCGTCAACGGCCGTAACGCCAAGTTCACTTTTATCCTTCTCACCTGCGATGATTTCCGCAGCGTTTACTACCTGACCGATATCGCTTAACATATAAGCGTATTCGGAAGCGATATCCGGATCAACGGCTCTCTGCCATGCGTATACAAAGTCTGCGGCAGTAACGGGATCTCCGTTGCTCCAGTTTGCATCACGTAAATGGAAGGTGTAGACAAGTCCGTCCTCTGATAAATCGTAGCTTTCTGCAAGTGCAGGAACAGCCTGTCCGTCTGCATCCATCTGCATCAGGCCGTCGGTATAGTCTGCGATAACCTCAAAGGAAGTTCCGTCTGTGGCCTGCTGCGGGTCAAGGGACTCTACCGGAGTTTCCAGCATGATGTTCAGATCAGATGTACCGGTTTCGGCATATGCAGTTGTGTTGAAACCAACAAGGCCAAGAACAAGAGCGGAAACAGTTAAAAGTGAAACTGTTGCTTTTGCTTTTTTCATTTTTGCATCCTCCTTATTAAAATTAAAAACAAAAAAGCGCAAGGGAGCCTATACTACACGTACACGCTCCCTTGCGCTTTTGATAGTATACCACAGCAGAGTATAAAAATCCAGAGGATTTTTTATAAAATGATATTTTTTATACATTTTGCACATTATAATTTCTTTGTGGAAACAGATTTACAATAACCGGGCGTCATGTTAAAATAGAGAAAATATCAGATATATCAGATGTGGGATGACTCCCGTACGAGATTCGCAGGCGAGGGCTTATTATTTGAGAAATAATGCAATGATATACTGATGTACTGGGAAAGTGGAAGTCAGAAAGGAAGCGCATAGCAAGATGAAGGCAGAAATTGTGACAATGACAGCAGAACACCCGGATCGCGCAGCATTGGAGCGGGCGGGGGAAATTCTGAAAAAAGGCGGTCTGGTTGCTTTTCCAACGGAAACGGTTTACGGATTAGGAGGGAATGCCCTGGATCCTAAAGCTTCCATTAAAATATATGCAGCTAAGGGCAGACCTTCAGATAATCCTCTGATCGTGCATATTGCAGAGTTTGACAGACTTACGGAGATCGTAACGGAGATTCCGCAGAAGGCGAAGCTTCTTGCTGAAAAGTACTGGCCGGGCCCCCTGACTATGATTCTTCCGAAAGCGCCGGTTGTGCCCAAGGAGACAACAGGCGGCTTACAGAGTGTGGCGGTTCGTTTTCCAAGCGACCGGATCGCACAGGAGCTTATTAAGGCAGCGGGTGGTTTTGTAGCGGCGCCCAGTGCGAATACATCAGGAAGGCCCAGCCCTACCACAGCACAGCATGTTATAGAGGATCTGGGAGATGCCATTGACATGATTATTGACGGGGGGCAGGTGGGAATCGGTCTGGAATCCACGATTGTGGATTTTACGGAGGAGATTCCGGTGGTATTGCGTCCCGGATATATTTCGCTGGAGATGCTGAGGGAGACTCTGGGAGAGGTTCGGATGGACAGAGGGCTTTTGATTACGGACAGCAAGGTCCGGCCAAAGGCTCCGGGAATGAAATACCGTCATTATGCGCCGAAAGCAGACCTTTCCATTGTTGAAGGGCCGACGGAGGCAGTGGTGGCTGCGATCAACGGATATGCTTCGGATGCAGAGCAGGCGGGGCGGCAGGTGGGGATTATCGCTACCGATGAAACAATGGAACAATATCCCAAAGGTATTGTAAAAAGCATCGGAAGCAGGGCTGAAGAGGAAACGATCGCTCATCATTTATACGAGGTTCTGCGAGAGTTTGATCGGTGCCAGGTGAGCGCTATTTATTCGGAGGCTTTTTATACTCCGCGTATGGGGCAGGCGATCATGAACCGGCTTTTGAAGGCGGCAGGGCATAAGGTAATAAAGGTTTCACAAGATTAATGATATATGGGAGGAAATGAAATGATAGCATTGGGATGTGACCACGGCGGTTACGAATTGAAACAGGAGATTAAGAAATATCTGGACGAAAAGCAGCTTGAATATGTGGATTTCGGCTGTGACAGTACGGAGGCAGTGGATTATCCTGTCTATGCCAAAAAAGTGGCAAAGGCTATTTTAAGCGGAGAATGCGATAAAGGAATCCTGATCTGCGGAACAGGAATCGGCATTTCCATTACAGCCAATAAATTTAAGGGAATCCGCGCAGCCCTTTGTACAGACTGCTTCTGCGCGGAGGCAACCAGGCTTCATAATGATGCGAACGTGCTTGCGCTGGGCGGAAGGGTCGTAGGGCCGGGACTGGCGGTTAAGATCGTAGATACGTTTTTAAATACCCCGTTTTCCGGCGCAGAACGCCATATGAACCGGATTAAGCAGATGGAGACGGAGTAAGTTAAATGCAGCAAAGCGGAATGCGAATGTCCGCTTTGCTGCAGGAAGTATTTAATGAAGATTTATTAAAATTTAATTGACATTCTGATATTCAAAATCTATAATGAAAAATAAAAGTTATTCAAGAAGACAATTCTTAACATTTCAAGGTCGTTCGACCGGATGATTCCTATTATTAAAAATGAATTCATGAAGCAAGCAGGTTGCATTGTATTGGAATTTTTTGTATAATAAAAGAACAAAATGCTCTGATACTTAAGAACCTGTATGTATTCGCAACGGTAAAGGAGGATGTATGCAGGAAAAAGATGCGGTTGGTATTAAATTCTTTAAGGATAAAAGGCGTTTTGCAGATTTAATAAACGGACATTTGTTCGGGGGAAAGGAATTTGTAAAAGCAGAAAATGTACAGACAGAGGACAGGAGTTCTGTTTTGATACGGAATTGGAGAGGGAAGCTCAGTTCAAAGGTTTTGATGCGCGACATTGTACGTTTTGTGAGCGTTCATATGAAGGTGGCCCTGGTCGCGGTGGAAAATCAGAGTGATATCCATTATGCAATGCCGGTACGGATCATGACAGCAGACAGTGTGAATTATTATGAACAATGGAGAGAAACTGCAAAGGAGCATCGTGAGAAAAAGGATTTGAAAGATGCAGAATTTTTATCCGGTTTCGGAAAAAAAGACCGTTTGGTGCCGGTGATCACGATCGTGGTTTATTTTGGATCAGAGCCCTGGGATGGCCCGACGAGTCTGAAAGAGATGCTTGATTTAGAAGATATGCCCGATGAGTTACTGCATGCAGTAGCGGATTATCCCATGCAATTGCTGGAGGTAAGAAGCTGTTCTTATCTGGAACGGTTCAGGACAGATTTGCAATATGTATTTGGGTTTATTCAGAATGCGGAAAGTAGTGAAAAGTTAAAATCTTATGTGGATGAACATAAAGAAATATTTGGAAATCTGCAGGAAGATGCTTATGATATGATCAGTGTCATGACGAATTCCTCAGAGTTAGAATCAGCTAAGGAAAAATGTAAAACATCGAAAGGGGGACATAACGTGTGCCGTGCGATTCAGGAAATGATAACGGAAGGTGTACAGCAGGGATTTCAGGATGGATTTCAGGATGGATTCCAGAAGGGGGAACAACAAGGATACCAGAAAGGAGAAAGGTACACTTTACAGTTGGCTAAAAGTGTTTTTCAGTTAAGAAAGTCCGGTGCAGACTACAAAGAGATTGCCCGGAAGTGTCATGTTCTGGAGGATAAAGTAAAAGAAATTCTGGAAGATATAGAAATATGAATTAAAAGGAAGTTTTCCGGGAAAATTTCTGTTTTTGTATACGACAGAAACCTCTGTTCAGTTGGACAGGGTTGTTTCACGAAGAAAAATTTAAATTGTTAAACAGCGCATTTTTACGAGG
>JAUNGB010000098.1 GCA_030524715.1 Eubacteriales bacterium
TGAAAACAGACACAATGAAAACAGGCAGAAGGATGAAAATGGCAGTAGGGATCGCAGCGGCAGGAATGGTAATGGCAGCGGCGCTTCCGGCGGCAGCAGAGGAGAATAACACGATGACCGTGAAATATACGGAGGCGTCCACGTATACCCTGAAAATCCCGGAAACGGTAACGCTGAAAGAAAATGAGGTTGTGACGGCATCAGTTGGATTAAGCGCGATCAATGTAGGGGCGAATGAAGCGGTAGGGGTTAGGGTAAAAAGCGGAATTTCAGGTGGGAAGGTCACGCTGACGGATGAAAATGATGCGACCAATACGGTAAGTTCTACAGTAAGCCTGACAGAAGATGTTTCGACAGGGATCAAAGACAATGAAGTGGTGGCAGTGTTTGCAGGGACGAGTACCACTGCCGTAGAAGGCGGCACCTTATATTTTTCCGAACTGGGAAATGTATCTGCTGGAACCTATTCCGGTACGATCGTATTTGAGGCAGGGATCGAAAAACAACAAACCGAAGAAGTGAAACCAAAGAACTGAAATGAGAGGATGGGAAGCGATGAAAAAGCAGTGGAAAAAGAGACCACAGGCGATATTTCTGGCGGGCTCCATGTTGATGACGGCAGCGCTCCCGGTATACGCCGCTAATGAGAAGCCGATGGAAAAGTCGATGGAACTGACCGTGAACAAGGCCGCACAATATACCATGACGATTCCAAGAGACCAGAACGAGATTATATTTGGCGCAGAGCATACCACGATCGGTACGTTGTCCGTAACCGGGGATATCGGAACAAAACAGCAGGTGCAGGTAACAGTAGATAAGACGGATTTTGCGGATTCAAAAGACAAAACGAACAGCTTTCCCTTTGCGCTGCAAAACAATGGGTCGGGTTTTAGCAGCGCTGTATGGACTTCCGAACAGGTAAGGGCGGAGACGCCGACAGGCTACGATTTAGAAGTATATATCCCCACAGAAACATGGGCAGGTACACAGGCGGGGACATACCAAGCGACGCTGACATTTCAGGCGGCGCTTCAGGATATCCGGTAATGAGACAGGGAAAACAGGGCGCATGGCCCTGTGACAGAGGAAAGGCGGTGATATACCATTGAAGGGAAAAAGGATATTCAGAAAAACAGCAGCCCTCTGCGTTCTGCTGGCGCTGCTGCTCCCGGCGGCGGTTTCCGCACAGGAGACCGAATCCCCGGGTGCAGACAGCCTGGTTCTGGAAACGGTGGTAACAGGGACGGCAGGGATGGTAAATGGCGGAAAAGCAGAGGCCGAGCTGCCGGATGGGAACACTATTACTACGGAAAGCGAAGAATTGCAGGATGGCCTGCTTCTGGTGGTGGAACTGGCAGAGGAACAGGATGGGAGCGTTTTTTCGTGGATACAGGAACTCCTGAAAGGGAAAGCAACAAAACTGCGGGCGTATGACATTTATTTTGTGGACAGCAGCGGAATGCGTTATGAGATCAAGGAAAGCCTGCGTATAACCATCAGCCTGAACGGAGGTTACAGCCGTCCGGTTATTTATTATGTGGATAAGGAAGAAGGGGCGGGGCTTCTTAAGAGCAGCGTGTCGGGAGACAGGATTTCCTTTGAAACCGGAACCTTCCAAAGCAGCTACTATGTTTTGGGAGAGCGTACGCAGGATACAGGGCCAGGACCAATGCCCGACCCAAGTCCCGACCCAAGTCCGACGGCAGCTCCGACTGTAGTTCCGACGGTAACTCCGACTGCCGCGCCTACCCCGATCCCTGTTCCGGATAATTATCCGGACGGTTCAGTGGTTCAGCCGGACGGCAGCATCCGAACTCCGGACGGAACCGTGATAGCGCCGGATGGTACCATTACCCTTCCGGATGGCACAAAACTGCCCCCGGATGAAAACGGAAAGAAACCGTCCATAGATAAGGACGGAACCGTCACAGAACCGGACGGAACTGTCTATCATACAGACGGCAGCATCCAGGCTTCTGACGGAGCGTATCTTCGTCCCGCAACGCCCTGGCTGGAAATGGCGGAGGTCTATGGTACCGGAAACCAGGTAAGGGCGGTTCTCTCCGGCCCGGCAGCGGGTGTGCAAGGCTATGATTATGTAATCAGCAAGAACATCAACTGCATCAAAGACAAGGATTATCTGTCGGTTAGTAAAAATATCCTTCTGACAGAAACAAACTTCCGATATATTCAGAAGGGAACATACTATGTATACTGCCACGCATGGGTACGCGGAAAAGACGGGAAGAAAGTGTTCAGCAAGTGGTCGAATTACAAAGAAGTAACCGTCACAGCGGTCACGCCGTCAACGCCAAAGATTACCAGAGTGAAGGTGAAGGGAAATAATGTAACCGTCACTTATACCCAAAGTAAAGATGCGGCGGGCTACGATCTCGTTCTGGGAAGCGCTGCGAGAAAGGTATATGGAGAACTGCGCCCGGTAAGCTACGGCGCCCGGGTAAAGAAGGTAAAAAATGGAAATACCGTAACCGTTACCTTTAGAAATGTAAAAGCAGGAACCTATTATGCAGGACTCCATGCATGGAACCGAACCAGCGAGGACGGGAAGAAGGTGTTCAGCCCCTGGTCCAATGTTAAGAAAGTGACGGTAAAGTAAAACAATCCTGAAATGAATATATCTGACAAACGGAATTAAAAAAGAAAAACACCTTAAAAGAGAAAAATACGTTAAAGTTAAAAAGAAAAATACCATATCAGGAGATAAGATTTTTATCAAATCATAGATAAAAGCCGATAACCTGATATGGTATTTTACGTATTTGTAAAAATCTGCATTGTGAATGCGCCAATGAATCTGGAATAAAGCTATTTCCAGTATTTTTTTTGCGGGGCTTTTCATCTTTCACACTTTCCAGAGGTGCTGGCGCCCTTTTTTCTGGTAAGTTTATCTTCGGCATGTATTTTGACCGGAAATACCTAAACAACCGAAATAATACCTAAACAACATCTTACGGCAGAAAAAAATATGGTATAATTTGATTAAATAAAGTGGAAAGCGGGGTTGGCGTTATGTCATTTTACCATTCCGAAAGAGACGCTGACTGGCGGGGACTATACCAGTACGGAAATCGGATTGCCCAGTTTTGTCGATTTTTCGCCCAGCTTTGCAGAAACACTGAAAATAGAAAAAGATTCTGCTATAATGCAGATATTAACACACAAGGAGAGATATTATGCAGAAAGAAATCCGGTTATCCAATATGCTGAAAATTTCAGGGGGGGGGTATGGCGTAAACAGTGCCTCTCTTGTAGCTGTGGGAAATTATCCCTTTTTTTCTGCGAAAAATAAAAAGGCATCACTGCGTTCTGTCAGAGGATAGAATGCAGGGATGTCTTTTTGTCGTTATATTTCTTTCAATCAGGCGTCTGGCAAACGCCTGGAAAATACAGAGGGTGAAAGGAGAGGAACTATGAATACGGTATATCGGAAGGAATTGAAATTTCCTGCATCGATGTATGATTTTGCGAGGGTGGACAGAATACTTGCGCTGCAGCTTCAGCGTGACGCGCATTGCCGGGACGCGCCCTACTGCGTCCGTTCACTGTATTTTGATTCGCTGCATGACAGAGATCTGGAAGCGGGTCTTGCCGGAATGTATCGGAAAGGGAAGGTGCGGCTGCGGGTGTATGCGCCGGATATGTCGCTGATTAAGCTGGAACACAAGTTAAAAGCCGGGAGTGACCAGATTAAGCATAGCTTTACACTCAGCCGGGAACAGGCGCTGGAGGTGATGAGAGGAAACTTCAGTGTACTCTTGGATATGAAGGATGAAAGGTTGAACGATTTGTATCTGGAACTTACCCTTGGCGGGTATCGCCCCAAGGTGATCGTAGAATATGAGCGGCTTGCTTATCTCTATGATATGGGCGACATCCGGATTACCTATGACTGGAATGTGCGTGCGGCGCAGTATACGGGGCAGTTCTTTGAGGAAGAGATAGACGGCGTTCCCATTCAGGGCAGCGACAGCGGAGTGCTGGAGGTAAAGTATAACCAGTTTTTGCCTTCTTTTTTAAAGGAGACGCTGAAATCGCTGGATAAACTTCAGGCTGCCAACAGCAAATACATAACATCAAGATTAACCTGTTAGTAGGGAAGGAGAGGAAATTTATGAAAGACTATATCATCGAAAACTTCAGCGAAGTGATGAGCCTGGGGGACCGCACCGCTGAAAGCTTTTTTCTGAATATTATTGTGGCGCTTGTAATCGGCATGGTTATTTACATTGCCTACCGGGCGACATATACAGGAGTGGCGTACAGTAAACGTTTTAACATTTCTCTGGTTATGATGACATTGATTTCTACAATGGTAATGACGGTTATCAGCAACAACATTGCGTTGTCGCTTGGTATGGTGGGCGCGTTGTCCATCGTCCGGTTCCGTACTGCCGTCAAGGATGCAAGGGATACGGCGTTTATTTTCTGGACTATTGCCGTAGGTATCTGCTGCGGAGTATCCCAGTACACCATCGCGGCGGTGGGAACGATTGTCCTGTTTCTGTTTCTTATTATCATGGGGCAGGTACATGAGGACGGAAAATATATGCTGATTATCCGTTGTACTTCCGCTAGCGTGAAAGCGGCGGAATCAGTGGTTTTTAACTATCTCAGACGTCCGCAGTTAAGAGTGCGCAACGAAAAGCAGATCAGTGCGGAACTGATCTATGAGATTGGCGCCGGGCCGCTGAAAAAAGCGTTGAACGCAAACGAAGAGCATCTGTTGGACAAGCTGCTGGCTATCGAGGGTGTGGAAACGGCAAACCTTGTTTCCCAGACGGATGATTTCAGCCGTTAAGAGGCAGGGGAAAAAGCGCGGCACAGATATTGCATCGGGAGCGTCAGGGAGGCCGTTAGGAAAAATGCCATGCAGACGTGACGGAAGATGCTATGCAGGCGGCAAGGCAGACAGGAGATAGAACATTGAAGAGAAAAGTATACTGCATGCTCCTGCTTTTCTTCACTGCCCTTATAATTTACTGGGCAAACGATGAGAAAAGCCGGACGATCACACAGGAGACCCGTGTACATCAGCATATGGAGGACAGTGCAAAACAGGTTCCTGAAGATTACAATGAACGGTTTTCTACCCACCTTCCACTGGTGCTGATCGATACGCAGGGAAATGAAATTATACAGGAAGAGACGGTGGACTGTAAGATTTCCATCATTGATAATGAGGACTCCTACAACTATCCGGAGGATACGCCGCAGGTGGATACATGGGCGACAATCAGAATCCGCGGAAACAGTTCCAGCCGTTTCGATAAAAAACAGTACCGCATTACCTTTGTAGAAGAAAAAGGCTCTGATAAAGAGGCGGATTATCCGGTCATGGGAATGAAGGCGGAATCGGACTGGGTTCTGAATGCGCCGTATCTGGATAAAACGTTGATGCGGAATTATATGATGTACAACATTTCGGGAGAAATTATGGACTGGGCGCCCAATGTGCGGTTCTGTGAAATGATGCTGAATGGAGAGTATATGGGACTCTATCTGATGATTGAGAAGATTAAGGTCAGCGAGAACCGTCTGAACCTCACGGAAATAGAAAAAGGACAGACGGAAACCAGTTATCTGATTTCCCGGGAACGTGAGGGGCAGCAGGAGGTTCCGCTGAACAATTTCGGTACTTATACGGCAAAGACTACCAACGAAGTGGGAATCAACTATCCTTCTGCAGGCAAGCTGACGGACGAATGGAAGGAATACATCCGGGATGATCTCAGCGATATTGAAAAAGCGCTGTATTCTCTGGACTATGATGAGTGGGATTATGGCTATGCCCGGTATCTGGACGTGGATTCCTTTGTGGATTATTTTATTATTAATGAGTTTTCTATGAATATGGATGCGGGCGTGCTGTCTACTTATGCTTATAAGGACTTGCGCGGAAAGCTGACGATGGGACCGGTTTGGGACTTTAATAACTGCTTTGATAATTTCAAGCCTAAACCTTTTCCGGTAAATGATTTTAATATGAAGAGCTATCCGTGGTTTGTCATGCTTTGCAGGGATGAAATTTTTGTGGATCTTGTGATCGAGCGCTACCATGAGCTTCGGGAGGGTGTACTAAGTGAAGAATACCTGATGCAGTATCTGGATGATACCAGAGCATACCTTGGAGATGCGATTGACCGAAATTTCGAGGTATGGGGCTATAGCTTCCAGAAGCCGGAACTGCATCCGCGCTCCAGAGACCTGCACAGCTATGAAGAGGCGATCGAGCAGTTGAAAACCTGCATTCATGAGCGGGGAACCTTTATGGATGAGCACATTGATATTCTGAAGCAGTTCTGCGCCGAATCCAGTGTAAAGGAGTATAACTGACATGAAAAAATTTCTGCTTATATGTCTGGCAGCGGCGGCACTTTTTCTTGCCGGTAATTACATCTATTATCAGACGGAATGGTATCTTCCGCTGCGCCAGGGAGAACCGGAGGTTTTTGTAAAGACTGAGGGAAAAGAGATTCTTCTACGGTCAGAGGATACCTGGTCCTCCATTGATATCCGCGGCGTGAATGTAGGATCCGGTATGCCCTCCGGTTTTGCGACAGAATACAAAATTACTTATGAGATGTATATGCGATGGTTTAAGCTGATTCAAGAGATGGAGGCGAACGTCATCCGTGTATATACGATACAGGGAGAAGATTTCTATCATGCACTGTATGACTATAACAAAGATAATCCTGATCCCCTTTATCTGATCCACGGCGTATGGGTGGACGATTATGCCATGCGCTCCCATCTGGACGCTTATTCGGATGAAATGCGCGGCGAACTGCTGAAGGATGTTCGGGTAGTCAGCGACGTCATACATGGCAGGAAAAAAATTCCCTATACGGAGAAATACGCATACGGAACCTTTAAATGGGACATTTCACCCTATGTACTCGGCTACATCATCGGCGTGGAATGGGAGAGCGACCTGGTGCTGTACACGGATGATAAAAAAGCGGAAATCACCGGGTATGACGGGAAATATATCTGTACGTCAGAGGATGCGACGCCTTTCGAGTGTATGCTTGCGGAGGTGGGAGACGAGTTGCTGCGCTATGAAACAGGAAAATATAATGAACAGCGTCTGGTGGCATTCTCAAACTGGCCGGAGACGGATCCGCTGGAGCATGCCACATGGAAAATTCATCAGACCAGTAATCTGGCACATCTGGATGTGGAACACATTATATTTAAGGAAAACGTGTTGTCCGGAACCTTTGCTTCCTATCACGTTTACCCGTATTATCCGCTATTTTATGAATTTGAAGAGCGTTATTCTCAGTACATAGATGATGAAGGAAGAAACAATCCATACCGAAGATATCTGATGGATCTGAATGAACACCATTCTGTTCCGGTGGTCATCGCCGAATTTGGAATTCCCTCTTCACGCGGCCTTGCGCGCTTTGACGAAGCGCGGGGATTTAATCAGGGAAACACGGATGAAAAACAGCAGGGCGAAGAGCTTCAGGAGCTTTATAAGGATATCCGCAAAGCCGGTTGTGTGGGTGGTATTGTCTTTGAATGGCAGGATGAATGGTTTAAGAGAACGTGGAATACATGGCCGGGCGTTGATCTGACAAGAAACGTGTTCTGGAGCGACTTCCAGACCAATGAACAATCCTTTGGACTGCTGACCTTCGACCCGGGTGAGGAAGAAAGCATCTGTTATGTAGACGACAGTGTTGCGGACTGGGAGCAGGTGGAGCCGCTGCTTGCGGCGGACGGCTGTTCGCTCTCACTCCAGTATGATGAGAAGTTTGTGTATTTCCGTATTCACGACGATGCAGGCGTGGAAGGGAAAAAGTACTACATTCCGCTTGATATCACGCCAAATTCAGGAGCGCTTTCCGAGGAAGAAACAGGGCTTTTGTTTCAGTATCCGGCGGATTTCCTGATTACGATAGACGGAAAAGATAATTCCGCCGTTACGGTGCAGGAATACTATGATATGGTCTATGCGAATTTCCGCAGAGATATCTGGAACAATGAGGATGCGTTTCTGAATCAGCCTGAGAAAGACAGTTCGGTTTTCCACACGATTTATCAGTATCTGAGAGGACCGATCGAGATTGCCGAGGGAGTAAAGACGGAACCGCAGATTTTTGATACCGGAAAGCTGAATCATGGAAATGCAAACCCGGAGTCAGAGGATTTTTATTCCATTGCGGATTTTTACATTCAGGAAAAGGACATCGAAATCCGGCTGCCATGGCTGCTGCTGAATTTTTCCGACCCCTCTGAGATGAAGATTCACGATGATTATTATGTGCATTACGGAGTGGAAAACCTGAAAATTGACGAGATCCACGTGGGACTTCAGAGCGCCGACGAGAATGAGGTGCATGATGCGGGAATGGAAACCTTTGCGATGAAGGGGTGGGATGAGGATCCCACATGGCATGAACGGCTGAAAAAGTCATATACATATATGCAGGAAATTTATCGGGAGTACAGCGAGGAGGGATGATATGCAGATTCTACAGCAGAATAATTTGCTGATTTTATATTTGTGCCTGTTTTTTTGCCTCTGTATCGGGCTGTTTAACTGCTATGAGATTATGCACCGGCAATATCGGCGCCGCAGCCAGAAAAAACGGAAGGAAAAATGGAAGCTTTATTTCGGGCAGCAGCTTGAACTGTACCGGGAAAATGAAAAGCTGCGGGAAGAGCTGGGCAGACAGTTCCGCAGCAGGCTGCACACATCTGGTACGCTGCTGATTTTGGAGCAGGTCTGGGATGAGATGCAGAAGGAATCGAAGAGCGGGGACGGCTTCCGATCCATGCTGGAGTTGTGGATGCATATGGTTCTCCGCGCATACGGCGATTCTGAAGAAACCATACAGGCATATCTGATTATGCTTCTGGGAAAATACAAAATCCGGACCACGCAGAGCATCCGTTTTATATTTGATATGCAGAGGAAAGAAAATATCGATATTCAGTCGGAGGCATTTCACAGTATCTGCCGGATGAATGATGGAAATTACGCGCGCCTGTCGCTTCTGCGTATCAATCGACTGGAGATTGAGGTAAACCAGAAGATGATCACGGATGCAGTGATGGAGTGTCAGGACAAAAAAGGATTTTTCACAGCGATTCTTCCGGAAATGAAAAATCTGAAAAGCTATATTCAAGTGGGTATTATTTCGGCACTGGATGAGCGGGCGGAAGAAAGCGTTGTAAGGGTATTGAAGCAGCGGATGCGTGATGAGAAGGAGGATAAGGAAGTCCGGATTGCCGTTCTGAAGCTGTTTGCCAGATACCGGGATGAGGAAACGCTGGATATTCTGCTGGATTATGCCGCGTCCGGAGAGTGGGAATACGCTGCAATTGCTGCAAAATCTCTGGCCCGTTATCCGTGCAGGCGGACGGCGAAGCAGCTAAAAGCGCGTGTTAGCGATAAAAACTGGCATGTCCGCTATAACAACGCCATGTCGCTGGTGACCATGGCACAGCAGGAGGATATCGAAGAGATTTTAGGCGGAAAAGATCGGTACGCCCGGGACATTCTGCAGTATGCTCTGGACAGCAGGAAGGAGGGAGCATATGGCGTGGCTTAGAGTGCTGGTAGAGTTTCTGAATGTATGCTTTTTCTTTTATATGCTGGGATATTCCGTGTTTTTGTTTATGTCGGCTATCGGCGGAGCTGTTGCCATGCACCGGAAAGCAAAGACAAGGACCTTCCGGAGAAAAATGTATCTGTACCACGATGACAATTATATTCCGGTATCGATTCTGGTTCCGGCATATAATGAGGAAGTTACGATTCTGGATACGGTACATTCCCTGCGCCAGATGGATTATCCCGAATATGAGATTATTGTGGTAGACGACGGCTCTTCGGATGACACTGCCAAAAGGCTGATTGAGGAATTTCATCTGATCAAGGCGGAGCGTCCAATCCAGCGCAGAATCCCCACAAAAAAGGCGCTCAGCGTGTGGGAAAGCGTGGGGGAAGGCGCAAGGATTACACTGATTTGTAAGGAAAACGGCGGAAAAGCGGATGCCCTGAATATGGGAATCAATGCTTCGCGTTACAGCCATTTTGTCAGCATTGACGCAGACTCTGTTTTGCAGCCCACGGCAGTAAGAAGGATGATGGAAGCTTTTCTGGAGGATAAGCGGGTGGTCGCCTGCGGCGGGATGATTCAAATCGCCAATCAGGCAACGATTGTCAACGGAGAAGTAAAAGAGCAGTATTTTCCGAAGAAGATCATTGTGCTTCTGCAGATGCTGGAATACTGCCGTTCTTTTCTGGGGAGCAGAATCCTGTTTGATTTCTGGGGCGGAAATATGATTATTTCCGGCGCCTGCGGGATGTTTAAGAAGGAACTTGTGCTGCGGTGCGGAGGATATGACAGCGATATTATCGGTGAGGACATGGAACTGGTAGTAAAGCTTCACCATTTCTGCCGCAGCAACCGGATAGACTATAAAATTGTCCATGAGCAAGAAGCAATCTGCTGGACCCAGGTGCCGGAATCCCTGAATGACCTGAGAAAACAGCGCAGGCGCTGGCATACAGGCATGATCCAGAGCATTCTGTTGCATAAAGATATTATTTTTAATCCGGAATATGGTCTGGTGAGCTTTTTTTCCATGACATATTATCTGCTGATGGAGTGCCTGGGACCGGTGATCGAGATTGTTGGCGCGATTAACATTTTACTCGCCATCTGGTTGGAAATGATAGATTATGAATTTATGATAACGTATTTTTTCCTGTTTATTTTTTTCAGTGCGGTAGTGACGATGATCACCTTTTTCTCACGTATGTATATCACTTCGTCCAGGGCGACGGAGGTGAAGTTGTCGCAGGTAGCCATGGTAATTGCGTTTTCCTTTATTGAATGTCTTGGTTTCCGGCAGCTTATTTCCATTTTCCGCACCAGCGCATTTTTCAATTACCGGAAAAATAAGAACGAATGGGGAAAAATCACCAGAAAGGAACATAACCGCGGGGTGACGAATGAATAAAAAAAGAATGGCATGGGCGGCGGCAGTCTGCGTGCTGGCAGCAGGAACTGGTCTGCTGGCGGCGCATGTGCTTTCGGTTCAGCCGGAGACGAAGTATGTTTTTCTGTTTATCGGGGACGGAATGGGAAATGGAGTAACGAAGGCGGCGGAGGAACTGCTTGACCACAGCCTTGCTTTTCAGAAATTTCCGGTTACAGGCTTCATGAATACGGACAATGTTTACGGTGAAGTGACAGACTCGGCGGCTGCCATTACGGCGATGATATGCGGGCATAAGACGAAAAACGGAAGGATTGGGATGGATCGGGAAGGGACGACCAGTTGGGAATCGGCTGCCGTCCTGCTGGAAGAGGCAGGATGGGCGGTCGGCGTGCTTTCAACCGCTCCGCTGAATCATGCCACTCCGGCGGGCTTCTACGCAGCAGCGGCGGACCGGACGGAATATGACAGTCTTGCCGGACAAGCAATCCGGAGTGATTTTCTGGACATACTGGGCGGCGGAGGTTTCCTGCTTGAAGATATGGAAAGCGCAGTACTTCTGGAAGAGGCGGAAGAACTGGGATGGAATATTGTGGATGCGGCGGAAATTCCGGATGAAGGGGAAGAGTCGGACGCCGGAGAAACGCAGGCGGAGGCAGACGTGGCTGACGGTTCGCTGCTTCTAACCAGCGAGGGAGTATATTCGTCTCCTTTTATGGAGTATGAAATCGACCGGCTGCGCATGGAAGAGTATGGGAATGAAACGGTTTCACTGGCGGATATTACGCGGGAAGCAATAGAACTTCTGGAAGAAAGGGATCGTTTCTTTCTGGCGGCGGAATCGGCGATGATTGATTCTGCGCTTCATCAGGGGGATCTGGCAAGTGCAGTTTATGAGGTGGCGGCTCTGGACGACGCGGTTGGGGAGGCAGTGGAATTTTACCGCCGGCATCCGGAAGAAACGCTGATTGTTGTGCTGGCGGATCACGAAACCGGGGGCGTCACGCTCCCTGTGGGATATGATCTTGAGCCGCTTGAGACGCAGCGCGCGAGCTGGAGCCGTGTGGACGGCTATATCCGGGAATTGCTGGATAGAAATGCAAATGAGCAGGAATTTCTGGATATGATCGATCATTATCTGGGGCTTGGCTCTTCCGGTACGGCGCTGTTGGAAGAAGAGGAAAAGGAACTGCTGAAGATATACCGGACGGGTGAAAAATCGGAGATACGGGATGCGCTTTTTGCCATCCTTCAGAAAAAAGCGGATATTTCCTTCTCTACGGACGGACATACGGCGGCGCCTGTTACAGTGTATGCTATGGGAAACGGGCAGCAGAAGTTTTCAGGCTGTTTGGACAATACAGAAATTTTTTACATATTATCAGAACTGTAGTAATCTGATGCAGAAAGCGGGCGATGAATAGAAATAATTACTGTTCACTCCCAAGCCTTGCACTGGCTGCCCGGGCTTGCGGCCAGTAGTGCTGAATAACTAAAAATATCCTTGCGAACAGAAATAAAATGGCGTATAACTAAATCAGAAGATGCGAACAAAACAAAAGTGTTCGCAGAAAATGAGAGGGTTATAACGATGGAATTTATGACGGCGAAGGAAGCGGCAGAAAAATGGAATCTATCTGTACGGCTGATTCAAAGATATTGTGCCCAGGGTCGGATCGAAGGGGCAAGGAAATCCGGTATTGCATGGGAAATTCCTTCCGGTGCAGCAAGGCCGGAAGACCCCAGGAGAAATGGGAAAAAGCAGACAGTTGCCAGAAATCCGTCCTTTCAAAATCTCATGCCGCTGATGAATACGCCGTTTCAGCCGGGAAGCTGCAGGGAACTGCTCGGAAATATGAAAGACGGAGCAAGAAAAGATATTGCATTTGCGGAATATTATTATTTCAGTGGCTGCCCGGAAAAGGCGAAGCAGAAGGCAGAAGAATATCTGACCTGTAAAAATATGGAGCTGCGTCTTTCCGCCTGTCTGCTCTGTGCTTTTGCAGATCTGTCTGTCGGGCAGATCGACAAGGCAAAACAGGAGTTGGAGGAAATTCGGAATTCATTGAAGGAGGATAAAGAGAGAACCCCTCAGGCAAAGGTAATCGACGCTTTCATTGCAGTTACAGCGTCTGTCCTTTTGCATCTGCCGCTGCCGGAAGAAATGCCGTCTGCACAGGAGTTCCTGCCACGCCTGCCCTTTGGACTGCGGGCCTGGGCATTGTATGTAGAAGCTCATTTCCTCTATCTGCAGAAAAACTACGAAAAGAGTATTGGCATCATAGAGTCCGCGCTGGCTATGGGAGCTGAGCAGTATCCGATACCGGCCATCTATCTGCATCTGGCAGCCGTTATGGATTATATGAGCCTGAAACAGTCCCAAATGGCAGAGCGCCATCTTCTGGATGCGTGGGGACTGGCGCGCCCGGATGATCTGATCGAAGGATTTGGGGAACACCACGGGCTGTTAGGGGGAATGCTGGAGGCTGTGATCAAGCAGAAGTGGCCGGAAGATTTTAAACGGATCATTAACATCACCTACGAATTTTCTGCCGGATGGAGAAAGATCCATAATCCCGAAACAGGGCATGAGGTAGCAGACGACCTTAGCACGACAGAGTTTGCCGCCGCCATGCTTGCAGCCAGAGGCTGGACGAACGCGGAAATCGGCGAACACATGAACATATCAGCGAACACAGTGAAACACCATCTCTCTCAGGCGATGAAAAAGCTGCATATAGAGAACAGAAAAGACCTGAAACAGTATATGCTGCAATAAAAATACCCACAGAAACGCCTGCGGGTATTACCCATTTCAGGGGGTAAAACGGGTAATAGAAATTCCCTTTTTTTCTCTGTATAATAAAAGTACAATTGACGGCAAAGATATTACAAAGGAGCGGAATATGGATTTAGAAGGGATGTACAGTACGGATACTTCTACAGAAACACTCGTAAATGAGTGTTTAAAGTATGCGCTTGGAGCGGAAAGCTACCAGGAAACTTTTGACCAACTGCTTTCCTATGTGGGAAATAAGTTTCATTGTGCGCGGACTTATATCTTTGAGATAAACAAAAATAATACGTTCAGCAACACCTATGAATGGTGCGCTCCCGGAAGTACCAGGCAGAGGGAGCTTTTGCAGAACGAGCCGATGGAGACCATTGAATGGTGGTTGGAGACCTTCCGTGACGACCGTCTGGTGATCATCAGGGAACTGGATTCCATCCGAAACGACTATCCGGCGGCATATGCCGCCTTAAAACCGCAGGGAATTCATTCATTGGTTGTCAGCCCGCTGAAATCAGAGGGAGAGATTATTGGCTTTCTGGGAATTGATGATCCCGGACAGGAGCAGATACCCATCATCGTATCATTTTTTAAGGTAATGGAATACTTTGTTGCCTCTTTGCTGAAAAGACGGGATCTGTCCTACCGGCTGACCTATGTCAGCTACCATGACCAGCTTACCGGAGCGCTGAACAGAAGCGCATATAAAGAAAAAGAGAAGCAGCTTCAGGGTGATGTATACGTAGGCATTGTGTACGGAGACATTACAGGGCTGAAAAGAGAAAATGATCTGTTCGGACATGCGGCAGGCGACCGTCTCATCTGCCGTTGTTATGAGTTGTTGTGCGGGGAATTCGGCAGAGAACTCATATATCGGATGGGTGGGGACGAATTCATGGTTATCTGCATTGACATGGAGCGCCGGATGTTTGAGGAAAAATGCCACAGACTGAAGGAAATTATTTCCAGGGAGGATTGTCATATCGCCATCGGTACTTCCTGGGGCTGCCTGCTGGAAACTGCTCTTACGGCGCTTATTGCGAAGGCGGAGCAGGAGATGTATAAAAATAAAAGCGAATATTATGAAAAAATCAATTCGATGGAGAGAAAGCGCGGAAAAATCGTGGTCAGTGAGAGAAATACCAGCTACCGGCCGAAGTCTGTGGAGGCTGCGGAAACGCTGCATCAGTTTCTGCTGCAGAATCCGGACGGTATTGGCCCGCTGATTGATTCCACGGAGATGGCGGATTCTCCTATTTGTCTGTATATCGGGGATTTACGGACCAATATTTATTATATAACGGATAATATGCGCAAGATGTTCGGGTTTGACAGCAATCTTGTGTATGACCTGCTGACAAAATGGGAGAAAAGGATCTGCTATACGGAGGATCTGGAATCTTACCGTCGGGATATAGAGAATATCTGGAATAAAAATCAAAAAGAACATGATTTTAAGTACCGTGTTTACGATAAAGAGGGCAAATTGCTCTGGATACATTGCCGGGGCAGGCTTTACCGGGATGCTGAAGATAATCCCCGCTATTTTGCCGGGTTTGTTTCCAGGCAGGAATTTCTCATTGATCCGATTACGAATCTCCCCCGGGAGAATGCGGCTGTACATAAGCTTGAGATGCTCCGTAAAAGAGGCGAACACACCATTGTAGTTGGAATCGGGCTGAATCATTTTATGGAAATTAACGAGACGAAGGGAAGGTCAGCCGCGGACAATCTGCTGCAGGAACTTTCGATATTCTGGGAAAGCCGCCTGTCCAACAAAGTATGGTTTTACCGTCTGGAGGGCGTGTCCTTTATGGCGGTTGTCAAGCCGGATTGCCCGGATACGGCGGAGGATCTGATCATGGAACTTCGGGAAAGCGTGAATTATTATTTCAGGAAATGGAATCTGCTTGTAAATTCTCCATGCAGTTTCTGCGTATTTTATTATCCGTCGGATATCGATACGCCGGAATTATTGGTAGAGAAGTTGATCAGCCTTATCGAAATAGCAAAGTCAAATACACAGATGGATTATATCAGCTATTCCGCTGATACGATCGATAAATACCGGGAGAATGCCGGGCTGGTGCTGCGCTTAAATAAGGATGTATTGAATAATTGCTGCAATTTCCGTATCGTTATCCAACCGGTTGTGTCAGCCGCAAATGGAAGGGTAGAAGGCGGCGAGGTACTGCTGAGATGGAGATATATGGGGAAAGATGTTCCGGCACATGTTCTGATTCATCTGCTGGAAAAGAAGGGGCTGATCAGCAGAGTCGGGCACTGGGTATTTCAGGAGACTGTGAGACATTGCGCCAGAATTACGGCAGTGGACAGGAATTTCCGCCTGTCCTTTAATGTAAGCTATCTTCAGATTATGGACGACGGCTTTCTTCCATTTATGGCGGAGACGATCAGGAAATACCAGATCAGCGGACAGAGCCTGGTTATGGAGCTTACGGAGAATCATTTTAATGACCAGCCGGAGAGGCTCCTGAAATTTATAGACGGCTGCAGGGCCCTGGGTATGTCCATTGCTCTGGATGATTTCGGAAGCGGCTACTCTTCTATGGGACTTCTGATCAAATATCCCATAAACGTGGTCAAGCTTGACCGGACGCTTTTGAAAGGTATGACGGAATCATGGGATAAACAGGCTTTTCTTAAAGCGATCATTCTTGCCTGCCACCAGTTTGGCAAGCGGGTCTGCGTCGAGGGCGTCGAGAATCAGGAGGAAGAGCGGATCGTCCGTGAAATGGGCAGCGATATGATCCAGGGCTATTATTTTTACAGGCCGCTGGAACTGGGGGATTTTTATCGGGTATTTACGATCTAGAGCGTGTTTGAAAATTGCTTTCTGCAAGATGTATTCCACAATTTGTGGGAGATTTGTCACAAATGAGGGAGGCGTAGCGGGCTACGGCGACCGAATGCGGGGCAAATATACCGCAAAGTGGGGGATGCAGATTGCGGGAATGAATTTTCAAACACGCTCTAACGCTCTTCCAGAATCGCAGGAAAGTTCTTGCGGTATTGAAGCGGCGTTGTATCCATATATTTTTTAAATTCCCTGAGAAAATTTCCGATGTTATGAAAGCCGCATTCCAGGCAGATTTCCGTAACGGACATATCAGTTTCTTCCAGAAGCTTTGCCGCCTGCTTGATACGGTATTCATTGACATAGTCCATAGGGGAACGTCCGATGGCCTTTTTGAAAAAACGGCAAAAATACTGCTCATTCATATTTAAAAGATTGGAAAGATCCCGTACATAAATTTTTTCTTTGTAATTTTCTTTAATATAGGTAAGCGCCGCTTTAATGCCTTCGATCCGTTTATCGTAGTTCTTTTCCGTCGATGTAAAAAGCTGGGCGGAAGAAAGGATCGCCAGGATTTTCAGAAGCGCGGATTTAATATACAGCTGATTGATCATATCGTCCGTAACGACGCCGTCCGCAAGGCATTCATTATAAAGCTTACGGCCGGAGGAAAAGGAATTCATAATTTCCATAAAAGCATCCCGCACCGGCACAAAAGCAGGGTGGTCGGGTAAAATGCAGCGGGGAAAAAGCAGCTTGCCGTTGCGGATGGGCTGTATCAATTTCATCTGCGCGGCATCGTAGGACTCAAAACTGAGAAGCCCGGGATCAAAGACCACGGCATCCTCTTCCAGATTGTCAGATTGTTTGGAAATGATGCTGTGCAGCTCGCCGGGATTGATAAAATACAGGCATTCGGATGTAATAGGAAATTGTTCCATGTTTATTTTCAGTTGAAAAGTCCCTCCATAGAAATACAGAATCTCCACTTCTTCATGCCAATGATGCTTAACCATGGTTCCCTTCTGGATGGCCCGGGTCTTATAGACTGCACAGGGAAAAGTCTTAGTGCCGTGGGAGTGTTCTTTCAGAGCAAATAACTGGTCTTTCTGCATGGGATTCACCTCTGTAAACGTTATGAGATAAGAATATCATATTTTATGCTGGAAAGATAGAATAATTTTCCAATGTCTGAGCGCCGGACGCCCGCCCGGAAAGACAAAGATAAAATTTCGGAACCCAATGTAACAGCCTTCCATTCAGGGTTCAGGAATTTTTACCATTTGCTTCCCGGGCGGGCTGGACAGAGCAAGAGGTAAAAAAGTTGAAAAAAACAAAAATAAAAAAAGTTAAAAAAAATAAAAAAAGGGATTGACATATGGATGAAGGTATGATAAAGTAATTAGGCTGTCGTTGAGAAATTGCATTTGAAAAACAGACAATTAAAAAAAGTTTCAAAAAAGTTTGAAAAACTGTTGACAAATGACTGAATACATGATAAAGTGATCCGGTCGTCATCAAGAAACGACAACAGCCCATCAAAAACATCAAAAAACTTAAAAAAGTTCTGTCAAAAAAACTTAAAAAAGTTCTTGACAGATGTTGGAAGATATGGTAACTTATAAAAGCTGTCGCGAGACAGAGAACCATGAAGAACCTTGATAACTAAACAGTGAAACACATACGATTCTCGAAAATTCTTTTACACACATGAACACTGAGATGAGGCAAAGTTGAGAAAAAGCAAAGCCGAATTAAGTGTGAATGCAGTTCGATTCGTAAGAACCGGACTTCATGATTGAGAATGAACCTAAAACAGTAAAGCGAGAGATAGCTAGGCAGTTATCTTGAGCGGAACACAAACTTTTACAGAGAGTTTGATCCTGGCTCAGGATGAACGCTGGCGGCGTGCTTAACACATGCAAGTCGAACGGAGATCATTTTGACGGAGGCTTCGGTTGAAGTTATTTTGATCTTAGTGGCGGACGGGTGAGTAACGCGTGGGTAACCTGCCTCACACTGGGGGATAACAACCAGAAATGGTTGCTAATACCGCATAAGCGCACAGTATCGCATGATACCGTGTGAAAAACTCCGGTGGTGTGAGATGGACCCGCGTTGGATTAGCTTGTTGGCAGGGCAATGGCCTACCAAGGCGACGATCCATAGCCGGCCTGAGAGGGTG
>JAUNGB010000191.1 GCA_030524715.1 Eubacteriales bacterium
GATCTCCTCTGCCTGTTTCGGAGTAAAAAAACCAGATACTGTCATAAGCGGGATGATCACATCTGTATAGAGGTCTGACTGGTTTCCGTTTTCCTCTTCTTCCCACTTGTCATAAAGCTTCTGGACATCTGTATAGCTCACACCATGCTCCCAAGGTTCCATAGCTGCCTGGATCACGGTAAGCATTACGGCAAGGGGCGGAATCCCGTCATCCAGAAGTATGTTCATCATGTTCTTCCGATATTTGTTTTCCAATCTGACAATTGCCCCTGCTTTTAATTTTAAAAGATAATCCCTTCCGCCTACCAGCCAGTGATGGAATGGTTTCTTTTTCTTCCTTTCCTCTGTCATGTCAATTATTTTATTTTCTGGCGCTTTTTCTTCAGCCGCATTGTCTAATCCGCCTAAATTCTCCATCTTTCAAATCCTCCTTATGCTGGGTCTGTATACTTCAGGTCACTCTGTACCGTCATGGTCAGATCAAAATCAATCACACCATTTACACCGCCGCCGGTACGTTTTACGGCTACCTGTGCATCATATTCCGTTACGCTCCCGTCCGACAGAGTTTCACGGAAACTGAGCGTCTTGCCTGCCGCCTGCGCGTCACGCATCTTTCTGTAGGAGGAATCCGCTTTGGTATTATCATACTGAAACTTGTATACCATTTCAGGCAGGTCACCAATCCCGTTTTCATACTTTTTATGTGGGTCTTTCAGGTTTGTATTCTCTACTTTCTCAGGATCAATGCCGATCTCCGGGATTTCTTTTAATCCGGGCAGGTCTACATACTCGCCTGTTGCCCCTTTTTCTTTATAAGCAAGTGTTGCCCCATTCGCTAACATTTTTCATCATCCTTTCTTAGTTGTTCCAATATACAAAATCAGAGTGCATGTCAATGATTCCTTCATACCGCATCTGCTTGTGCTTATATCCCGGCTCCGGAACGTCCATGCATCCTGTACGAACCAGGCCAAGGGCAGAAATAGCTTCGTCTATGTCCAATGCGGCCTTTGACGTACTTCTATTATCCCAGATATCAATCCTGTATCGGACTTTAGATTTCTGTTCTCCTTCCCTGGTATGTTCAAATACACTGTTATCTTCCTCAGCAAACTGGATTGCCGGGAAGTTTTCCCAATCCTTTGGATAACTGTCCGAAACATTATCCGTCACTTTCAGAAGCGCAGCATATACTTCATCTTTTACATTCTTCATTTCAATGTCCTTTCCAGATTCGCTGTAAACTCGGTCGCAAAATCTTTCAGTATTTCGTCCTGGTTGTCTTTCAAAGCAGGGTACATAAAAGGCCGTGCAGGCTGCCCGTTTGTGTAGTATCCTATAACCTCGTCATTTTTTCCTTTGGCGATCCCAAGGCCGTACTGCTCCGCCGCATCCGGATCCATCACGTCACCGGGCATCATCCACCCGGTCTGGCTGTAGGCTGGATGGATATCCGGCGAAGTTTTCTCATGGTTTGCCTGTCCGACCGGCCCGGTGCCAAACTCCACAAACACGGCATGGTCATTGTTGGTATAGCACACGCCTATGACGGAGTCCCCATCCTCTGTCACTTCTGCAAAGATGGACTGTTTCAGGGAACCGCCCCCTGAGCCATACCGCCGTGTCGGCGCTTTAAAAACAGCCGCGTCCCTGACTTTCATGATCGCCTTTGCAGTCTCTTTCCTGACATCCATCTTTGACAGCTTATTCAGCTTTTTCTCCAGGTCCCTCGTTCCATCTACACTCATATCCTCTCCACCTCCAGTTTTAACGGCCTGTAAGGCTTAATGGAGATGATCCTGTAGTCCGGTTCATGATTGCCCGGAACATACAGGCAGATACCGTCCGATTCCTGGATTTTTAATCCATTACCGAAGTCGTAAGACACCATGCCTTTTTCATCCGTTTCGATCGTGTACCTGCCCTCTATCCGTAGGTTCCGGATGCAGGCAAGACGTTCGCCATATTGCTGGGCCTGTACCTTTCCGGAAGCCGGCCAGGATTCACCGGAAAAAGGAACGGCAGCGCCCCACTCTTCGTAGGTGCTGCCTTCTTTGTCTTTTTGGGTAACCCTCTTCCTGCAATGGTATGTCTCAAGCCTGCTGCGTTTTATCCTCATACACCTTTCCTCCCACTCTGGCAAGACGGTAACGATTCAGAGTATCATAGATCTGTTTCGGAGCAGAATCAAAACTGTATGTCTCTCCACCATCAGATCGGCTGCTCTCTCCTTCTGTCCCCATCCGGTTCAAGGCAATGACTACCAGGTCTCTCACTGGTTTTTCGAGGCCTGGTATCATATTTGTGCGGTTGGTGTAAGATAAAACATAAGCTTCTGCGTCCTCCAAGAGGATTTCCAGAAGCTCTTCGTCTTTTTCGCCTGTTAATTTGAGCAGCTTTT
>JAUNGB010000099.1 GCA_030524715.1 Eubacteriales bacterium
TTCTACTTTTTTTGATGCCATTTTCAGAGTGGAATTTAACTTTTCACTTCAGCAATATTTATTCTCCGAATTCGGATGCGCATTTCTTCATCATTTCCCGGATCGGCAGATGGTACGGGCAGCGTCCTTCGCATTCCCCGCACTCTACGCAATCAGAAGCCTTTGCACTCAGTGTACTGTAACGCTCTCTTGCCCATCCTTCAAGATTATACCTTTCCAGATAGCCCGCAAATAAAAATACGTTCGGAATACTGATTCCAACTGTACACGGAGCGCAGTAATTGCAGCGTCGGCAGAAATTCGTGCCGAGCTGCCTGCGTATTTCGTCCATTTCCTGCTTTTCTGCATCTGAAAGAGGTGTTTCATCCGTGCAGGCCTTTATATTTTCCTCCAGTTCCTTCGGATCTGCCATACCCGGAATCACCACGGATACATGGGGGTTGGAACAGACATACCGAAGGGCCAGAGACGCGTTCTCAATGGCTCCGCCAGCAAGGGGCTTCATATCAATAAAACCTATATTTTTTTCCGTGCAGCGCCTGATCAGCTCTTCCCCCTGATTTTCCACGATATTATAAGGGAACATGATGGTTTCCACCCAGTCCAGCTCCAAAGCGCGCTCAAACACTGCCGCGGAATGGGCCGTCAGCCCGATATGGCCGATTTTACCCGCTGCCTTTGCTTCCATAAGGGCTTCCAGGGCTCCGCCCTCTCCCACTACCACATCCAACTGCTCCATGCTTGGATTGTGTACCTGATAGAGATCAATATAATCGGTACGAAGATTACGAAGGCTTGTCTCAATATCCGCCTCCATAGCCTCCCTGGTTCTTGACATACTCTTGGTGGCAAGAACAAATTTGTCACGGATTCCCTCAAGGGCATATCCCAGGTACTGCTCGCTGACCGTATAGCCCCTTGCCGTATCGATATAATTTACTCCGGCCTGTACAAGCTGCTCCATCAGAACCTTTGTACCTTCCGCATCAATCCTCTGAATAGGAATGCCTCCAAAACCCATGCGTGAAATCTGAAGACCTGTTTTTCCCAATGTCCTGTATTCCATATTTTTCCTCCTGATCGCCTGTTGCTTTTTATTCCCGCGGGCAAGAAGCCTATAGCGTGTTTGGCAAATGCCGCGGGAATTAAATACCCTGCGCACCTTGCCGCGGGATATTCACCTGATGATAGAACAACTGCCACCGGCAAAAGCCGATGGCAGTCTCTCGTTTATGGCAATGCCGCCGTCAGGCGGCATACCCGTTGTCCTGCTTATACCCTGGACAGATATTCGCCGGTTCTGGTGTCGATCTTCAGCTTGTCGCCCTGATTTACGAACAGCGGAACCTGTACCTGTGCGCCTGTCTCAACAGTTGCAGGCTTGGTAGCGCCCTGTGCGGTATTTCCGGCAAAGCCCGGCTCTGTCTCAATAACCTCAAGTTCTACGAACAGAGGCGGCTCGATGGCAAATACGTTTCCGTTATGGGAGCAGATCTTAACCATTTCGTTCTCTTTTACAAATTTCAGGGAATCTGCAACCTGGTCAGCTGTAAGCCCAATCTGGTCAAAGGTTTCTGTATTCATAAAATAATATAAGTCGCCGTCATTATACAGATACTGCATATCCACACGTTCGATACGTGCCTGCGGGAATTTTTCTGTTGGTCTGAAGGATTTCTCCAATACGGAGCCTGTAATGATATTTTTGTATTTAGTTCTGACAAATGCAGCGCCTTTTCCTGGTTTTACATGCTGGAATTCGACGATCTGACAAACGTTTCCGTCAATTTCAAGTGTGATACCGTTTTTGAAATCACCTGCTGAAATCATAATTATTTTCCTCCTTATTGTACGCTTCGCTATGAAACATTCTATAATACCTGTTAAATTTTTTCAACTACTTTTTTGTATAAGCGCTTAATTTTTCTTCAATTTCCTTAACCAGACTGTCAAAAGGCTTCACTCCGGTGACCACTTCAATATCCGCATACTTGCTGTAAACGGGATCACGCTGCTTCAAAAGCTTCTTGATCTTATCCTCTCTGTTGTCTCCGTCCAGAAACGGGTCGGAGCTGGAACCCTCCAGTCTTTTCTTCAGGGTCTCATAGGAGCCCTTGATATAAACGATCGTACCAAGGTTCTTCAGATACTTCTGGTTCTGCTCCTGCATGGGAAGCCCTGAACCGAGAGAGATCACCTTTTGTTCAGGATCCTTCATAAGCTCCTTGATCACCATAGTTTCCAGAGCGCGGTAATAAGGCTCCCCGAATCTCTGGAAGATCTCCTTCATAGTCATATCCATTTTTCTGAAGATTACCCGGTCCACGTCAATAAAAGGCAGATTCAGATCCTGCGACAGACGTTTTCCCACTCTTGTTTTCCCTGAACCCATAAATCCGATAATCACAATGTGGTTCATGAAGTTCCCTCCTCTTTTTGGTAAAAGTATAATACTATTTTTTCCAGATAGCGCTTCAGGACGATCTGGATTTCTTCCTTTGGGTGGATGGGCTTAACGAGGATATTACGGATGCCTGCTCTTTTGGCTCCATAAATATCCGTGAAAAGCTGATCCCCGATAAAGATCGTATTACTGGTATCCGTTCCCAGAAGCTCCATGGCTTTCCGGTAATTGCGCACAGACGGCTTGTGGGCATTTTCAATGAACTGCTCTCCAATAGCTGCGTTAAACGAGGAAACCCTTTCAATCTGGTTATTCGACAAAAAACAGCTCTTAAAGCCAAGCTCCTTCAGATGCGCGAATAGCGCCTTTGCCCTGTCGTCTGCCGGTGCTCCATGGGGCACTAAGGTGTTGTCGATATCAAACAACAATCCCCTGTAGCCTTGCTCGTATAAAGAATCAAAATCAATCTCATAGGTGGAATCCCGGTACTCATCCGGAAAAAAACATCGAAACATCTTCCCCAGCCTCAATCCTACCGTTCACTCAGCGGCACATATTCCGCCGGAGACAGTACATTTTTATATGCAGGACGGATGATCTTGTCCGTATTGATAAGCTCTTCCATACGGTGAGCGCTCCATCCCACAATACGGGCAACCGCAAACATCGGAGTATAAAGCTCCAGCGGAAGATCCAGCATACTGTAAACAAATCCGCTGTAAAAGTCCACATTGGCGCTGACTCCTTTATAGATCCGGCGTTCCTCCGCGATCACCTCAGGCGCCATCCGTTCCACCATTTCGTAAAGATGGTAGTCCTTCATCCTTCCCTTTTCCTTTGCAAGGCTCTCCACAAAGCCCTTCAGTACCTCTGCACGGGGGTCAGAGACGGAATAAATGGCATGTCCCATACCATAGATAAGGCCTCTTCTGTCGAAGGCTTCCTTGTGAAGGAGACGTTTCAGATAATCTCTGACCGCATCCTCGTCCGTATAATCCTTCACTTCCTTCTTCAGGTCATGGAACATGCTGACAACCTTGATGTTTGCGCCGCCGTGCTTCGGTCCCTTTAAAGAGCCCAGCGCAGCCGCGATCGCAGAATATGTATCTGTTCCGGAAGAGGACACTACGTGTGTAGTAAAGGTAGAATTGTTACCTCCGCCATGCTCCATATGCAGAATCAGAGCCAGGTCAAGGATTTTTGCCTCCAAATCTGTATATTTCTTATCCGGGCGAAGCATCCGCAGGATATTTTCTGCTGTAGACAGTTCTCTTTTCGGGTTGTGGATATAAAGACTTTTTCCTCTGATGTAATGATTGTACGCCTGATAGCCATATACGGACAACAGTGGAAATACGCTGATCAGGTTCAGGCACTGGCGCAGAACGTTGGGCAGCGAAATGTCGTCCGGATTCTTGTCATAGGAATACAGTGTAAGAACACTTCTTGACAATGCATTCATAATATCCTTTGACGGAGCCTTCATTACTACGTCGCGCACAAAATTTCTCGGCAAAGAGCGCTGATTTGCCAAAAGCCTGTTGAAGTTTTCCAGTTCTTCTTTATTGGGAAGCTGTCCGAAAAGAAGCAGATAGGTGGTTTCCTCAAAGCCGAAACGCTGATCCTTTACAAAGCCCTTTGTAAGCTCCTTGATATTGTAGCCTCTGTAGGAAAGGCTTCCGGCGCAGGGCACCTCCCTGCCGTCCTCTATCTTAACTGCCTGCACATTGGAGATCTGGGTCAGACCTGCAAGGACGCCCTTGCCGTTAATATCACGGAGTCCCCGCTTAACATCGTATTTCCCGTAAAGGGATAAGTCAATGCCGCCATGTTCCTTACAGATATCCGTCAGTCTCTCAATTTCCGGTGTTACTTTCATGTTAAATCCTGTCATGCTTATAAATCCCCTTTCAATTTTTCAATATTCTTGCCGATCAAGGTCCCTCCTCATTTCTTATTCCTTATCTTTTTCATATCCAACAGCACAGTTCCGGTTCCTTTCTGCCACTTCCGTTCCCTGTGCTCTCCGCCATACAGATATTATAGCATTAATTTCCTCCAAGGTCTATATCTGAAAATTCGCCCTTACTGTCCACGCCGCCGCTGTCCGCACCTGCAATGCAAACAGTAACGAATTCGGTTTGGAATTATATCGGCGTAGCTGACCCGAATCCCGCGCCAAGACTCGCGAGCGAGTCTTGAATCAGATTTTACCGCTTTATCTTCTCTGCTTATATGTACTCAGGAAATCACGTAATTTCCGGGACGCCTTCTCCAGTTGGAGAACGTTCGGCAGATAGACCACGCGGAAATGATCCGGCTCTTTCCAGTTAAAGCCCTTGCCCGGAACCAGAAGCACCTGTTTCTCATGGAGGAAATCCAGCGCAAACTGCTCGTCGTCCACAATGTTGAATCTCTCCGTATCGATCTTCGGGAAGATATAAAACGCAGCCTTGGGCTTTACTGCCGTAATTCCCGGAATATCAGTCAGCGCTTTATAGATATAGTCTCTCTGCTCATACACACGGCCGCCGGGCTGAATATATTCGTTAACGCTCTGATAGCCCCCGAGAGCCGTCTGCACAATGGACTGTGCCGGGACATTAGAGCACAGGCGCATGGAGGAAAGCATTTTAAGGCCCTCAATGTAGCCCTTCGCCCGATCCTTTGCGCCGCTTAACACCATCCATCCGATACGGAAGCCGGCGATCATATGGGACTTGGAAAGTCCTGAAAAAGTGACGCAGAATACATCCGGCGCCAGGGACGCAATGGAGGTATGCTCATATCCGTCCATAACCAGACGGTCGTAAATCTCGTCTGAAAAGATGATCAGTTCCTTCTCCCTTGCGATCTGCACGATCTGTTCCAGGATTTCCTTTGGATAGACCGCCCCTGTGGGGTTATTGGGGTTAATGATAACGATCGCCTTTGTCCTGTCCGTCACCTTGCTGCGGATATCTTCAATATCCGGGTTCCACTCCGACTGCTCGTCGCAGATATAATGGACCGCTTTGCCCCCTGCAAGGGTTGCGGCGGCCGTCCAGAGGGGATAATCCGGAGAAGGGATCAGGATTTCATCCCCGTCGTTTAAAAGAGCCTGCATACAAAGGCTGATCAGCTCGCTGACTCCGTTCCCCGTGTATACGTCGCTCATGGTTACGTTTGGAATTTTTTTCAGTTGGGAATACTGCATAATGGCCTTCCGCGCGGAAAAAATTCCCTTGGAATCCGAATATCCCTGAGAAGTACGGATATTGCTCAGCATATCCAGGATCACCTCCTGGGGGGCAGAAAATCCAAACGGATACGGATTGCCGATGTTCAGCTTCAGGATTTCCATTCCGTCCTCTTCCATTCTGCTCGCCTCGTCCACAACCGGCCCCCGCACGTCATATAATACATTATCAAGCTTTGAAGATTTCTCAAAAGTTCTCATAATTACCTCTAATTACCTCCTGTACCAATCAGCCTCCCGCCTATGGAACCCGCCCACAGAAGGAGCCACCTCATATCCACTGATACGAAATTGCGGCTCACCGCCTATGGAACCTGCTATAGAGGGGAGTCACCTCATATCAAATATAATCTCATATTTGAAGATGTTTCGCAACCCTTTTTGACATACGGCACATTTTTTGTTATTGTTCACTCCCAATCCAAGACTATGGGCCAGTAACCATTTATTATCAGTATTTTTTATCATCCGAAAAAATTTTATTAAATTTTATAACACTCTTTTCTTTTTTAGCGCTTTAGTGTATAATAACCGACATAAAAAAATTTTTTTATTGTGATGAGGAGGAATTTGTTATGTCTTATACTGACGAAATCTACGAGAGAGTCGTAGCCCAGAACCCGGGAGAGCCGGAATTTCACCAGGCTGTAAAAGAGGTTCTGGATTCTTTAAAGGTGGTAATCGACAGAAACGAAGAAGAATACCGCAGACTTTCCATTCTGGAGCGTCTCGTTGAGCCTGAGAGAATTATTTCCTTCCGCGTTCCCTGGGTAGATGACAAGGGTAACGTTCAGGTAAACAAGGGTTACCGCGTACAGTTTAACAGCGCGATCGGACCATACAAGGGCGGCCTGAGATTCCATCCGTCCGTAAACCAGAGCATCCTGAAATTCTTAGGCTTTGAGCAGATTTTCAAGAATTCCCTGACCGGTCTTCCCATCGGCGGCGGCAAGGGCGGTTCCAACTTTGACCCGAAGGGCAAATCCGACAGAGAGGTTATGGCCTTCTGCCAGAGCTTTATGACAGAGCTTTGCAAATATATCGGCGCAGACACAGACGTTCCGGCCGGCGATATCGGCGTAGGCGGACGTGAGATCGGCTACCTGTTCGGACAGTACAAGAGAATCCGCGGACAGTATGAAGGCGTTCTGACAGGCAAGGGCCTTACCTTCGGCGGATCCCTCATCCGTACACAGGCTACCGGATACGGCGTTGTCTACATGCTGAACGAGATCATGAAGGCACACGGCGATTCTCCGGAAGGCAAGACGGTTATCGTAACAGGTTCCGGCAATGTCGCTATCTACGCAGTAGAAAAGATTACACAGCTTGGCGCTAAAGTTGTTGCCATGACAGATTCCAACGGATACATTTATGACCCCAACGGTATCAACCTGGATGTTGTCAAGGACATCAAGGAAGTAAAACGCGGACGTATCAAAGAATATGCAGATCGTGTGGAAGGCTCTGTTTATACAGAAGGCCGCGGCGTATGGAACATTAAATGCGATGTATACCTTCCCTGTGCAACTCAGAACGAGCTTGACCTGGACGGCGCTAAGACCCTTGTTGCAAACGGCTGCAAATATATCGTAGAGGGCGCTAACATGCCTACTACTCTGGACGCTACCAACTATGCAATGGAAAACGGCGTTCTGTTCATGCCCGGCAAGGCTGCCAATGCCGGCGGCGTCGCTACCTCCGCCCTGGAGATGAGCCAGAACTCCATGAGACTTTCCTGGAGTGCAGAGGAAGTCGATGCGAGACTTCACACTATCATGAAAGACATCTTCAAAAAGGTAGACGAGGCAGCTAAACGCTACGACATGGAAGACAACTATGTAGTCGGCGCTAACATCGCAGGCTTTGAGAAGGTTGTGGATGCTATGAAAGCACAGGGAATCTGCTGATCCTGCAAAATCAAACAAAAATAAAACAACCAAAAAACAACCAATTCTGCCGCCCCGCAGCAAATGCTGCGGGGCGGTCATGTAATGCGGACATTCGTATTCTGCTTTGCTGCATCCTCATAAACGGAGGTGATTTTTTCCGCATCCTCATGAACGTAGATAATCTTTGCTGCATCCTCATGAACGTAGATAATTTTTCATGGCTTTCAGCGCATTTTTTTCCAAACGGCTGACCTGAGCCTGGGAAATCCCGATCTCATCCGCCACCTCCATCTGGGTTTTCCCCTCATAGAAACGCAGTTCAATGATATGCCGCTCCCTTTCCCCAAGTCTTTGCATGGCTTCCCTTAAAGAAAGATTTTCAATCCACTTATCCTCTTTATTCTTTTTGTCGCTGATCTGGTCCATCACATAAAGGGTGTCCCCTCCCTCCGTATAAACCGGTTCAAACAGGCTTACCGGGTTCTGAATGGCGTCCATGGCATAAACGATCATTTCCTTTTCTATTCCGATCTCTTCGGCGATTTCGCTGATGGTCGGCTCCTTAGAATGATGCCTGAGGTAGTTTTCTTTTGCATAAATTGCCTTATATGCAATGTCCCGCAGGGAGCGGCTGACGCGGATAGAATTATTATCCCTCAGATAACGTCGGATTTCCCCGATGATCATGGGAACCGCATAAGTAGAAAATTTCACATTGAGCGTCGTATCAAAATTGTCGATCGCCTTCATCAGCCCGATACAGCCGATCTGGAACAGATCGTCCGCGTTTTCGCTGCTGTTGGAAAAGCGTTTGATCACGCTTAAAACAAGCCTGAGGTTCCCCTTGATATATAGTTCCCTTGCTTCCTCATCGCCCTCCTTGATCCTGCGGAACAATTCCTCCTTTTCATCGGCCTTCAGTATGGGAAGCTTTGATGTATTTACCCCGCAAATTTCTACTTTATTAAGCGCCATCTGAATCATCCTCCTTATCTCTTTTGCTACTAGAAATGATTCCAAGAGCGGAGGATAAATATACTTTTTTCGGAAAAATATAAAAAATAAAAGCCCTTGACAGCCGCAGAAAGCCTCTTAATCCAGATGCTCCTTACTGATACATTTTTCCTCCTGAATGCTTACCAGAATAATGTCGTCCCCGATCTGGCAGATACATTCCCACGGGATCACATACTCGCTTTCCCTGCCAAAAAAGCCGCAGAATCTTCCCGGCCCGGGAACCACCAGCGCCGTAAGCCTTCCTGATTCACAGTCAAACTCAACGTCAATAGGACAGCCCAGGCTCCGGCAGGTACAGGTATTGATAATTTCTTTTTGCTTTAATTCACATAAACGCATAAAATTACCCGCACAGTTAGAGTTTTTTTTAATTTATGCAAAAAATACAGATTTATGCATACCTGTTTATTGACAGAAAGCTAAAAAACAAGGTATAATACTTTTCATCAAAGTCAAATAAAACGGCAGGATTTTCCTTATGCCGTCAGGGAAAGGGGCGAATGCAGTGAGATGTCCGTTTTGTAATCAGGATAATACAAAAGTTGTAGATTCCAGACCCGTGGAGGATACCAATTCCATACGCCGCAGACGTATGTGCGATTCCTGCGGAAAGAGATTCACTACCTACGAAAAGGTAGAAACCATTCCTTTAAGCGTCATCAAAAAAGACCAGACCAGAGAACAATATGAACGTTCCAAGATACAGGACGGTGTTCTGCGCGCCTGCTATAAGAGACCCATTCCGATTGAAAAGATCGAGGAAATGATGGATTCTATTGAAGGTGAGATTTTCAATTATGAAGAGCACGAGATCGCCAGCACCAAGATCGGCGAGATCGTCATGGAGCACCTCAAGGATCTGGATGCGGTGGCCTATGTCCGCTTCGCCTCCGTCTACCGGGAGTTCAAAGACGTCAGTACCTTTATGGATGAGCTGAAGAAATTTATGAACTAATCATTACAGGGAGAGTGCTGTGCGCTCTCCCTGTTTTATCTGTGTATGTTTATCAGTCAAGAACTTTCTCAATCTCTTCGATCACGATCTTTAAGGCCTTGATCCGGGCATATTTTTTGTCTACTGATTCCAGGATATGCCACGGTGCGTATGTGGTGCTTGTCTTCTGGAGCATTTCATTGACGGCGACCTCATAGAGATCCCATTTCTCTCTGTTCCTCCAGTCCTCATCCGTGATCTTCCACTGCTTCTCAGGATTATTCTGCCTGTCGGTAAAACGGGCAAGCTGCGTATCCTTGTCGATCTGCACCCAGAATTTGATAATAACTGCGCCCCAGTCGGAAAGCTCCTTTTCAAACTCGTTCATCTCGTTATAGGCGCGTCTCCAGTCGTTCTCACTGCAGAAGCCTTCCAGACGTTCTACCATAACACGGCCATACCAGGTGCGGTCAAAAATAGCGATATGGCCATCCTTGGGAAGCCTTGTCCAGAAACGCCACAGATAATGTCGCGCCTTCTCATGAGGCTCCGGACTGGCAATAGGATGTACCTCAAAGCCTCTGGGATCCAGCGCTTCTGTGATCCGCTTGATATTTCCGCCCTTTCCTGCTGCATCCCAGCCTTCATAGGTGATGATAACCGGGACACGCTTACGGTACAGGCGGTTATGCAAAATACCCAGCTTCTTCTGCAGACGTTTCAGCTCTACCTTATATTCATCGTCCTCGATGGTCTTATCCGCCAGCTCAATATCCTTAAGCTTCGGAACCTTTACAAGCGGAAAGACATTCTGAAGCAGCGGTACGGAATGAGCACTGTTCTGCATGGCGACCTCAATGCCGCTTACCATTGTCTCCAGCACCTGCAGTTCCGCCCATTTCTTATCCAGCGCATCGATAATATACCACGGAGAGGTTGACGTATTGGTATCCGTCAGATAACGGTCAAATACCTTACAGCACTTTTTATAATGCTCATTCTGCCATTTGTCAAAACCGCCTACCCGCCACTCCGTATCCTTTTCCTGCAGCAGCCGCTCCATCCGGGCAGTCTGCTCCTTGTGGTCGATCTGCATAAAGAATTTCAGCAGCAGATAGCCGTTATCCGTAAGCTGGCGTTCAAAACGCTTGATGCTTTCAATACGCTTCGTATAATCTTCTCCGGAAAGTTCCTTTTCCAGACAGTCCTTTGTGGTTTCCTCCATCCAGCCGGAATCCAGAAATGTAAATTTTCCTGCTTCCGGAATCTGCTTCATATACCGATATAAGAACGGTCTGCGCAGCTCTTCCTCCGTGGGTGCGGACATGGTCGCTACCTTAAAAAACCGGGGGTCTATATTTTTGATGATTTTTCCGATGGTACTTCCCTTACCGGAGGCTCCCCACCCCTCAAACAGGACAAGTACAGGTACTTTGTGCTCTTTAATCTCCATCTGCAGCTTATACAGCCTGGCACGGGCTTTATCCAGCCTCTCTTTGATTTCCTCTTTGGGAGGGATTTCTTCAGGATTCCAATTTTTCAACATAGGCTTCACCTCATTTTCTGCCCCTTCGGGCAAGCGTTTCATAATATGGTCATTATACCATGAATTTTCTGATATTGCGACTGTTTTTTGTGCGATTTTCAAAAATATTTTCACCTGTGCGGTTGCAATCCGACAGCACAGGTAAAACTATTTTAAGCATATTGGTTATTGTACAGATCTAACGCTTTCACTGGCTGCGCGGCCTGTCAATCGCCCCGGTGCCGGATGCTGAATCCCTTATTAATAGAGCTGTCCTTCAGAAAAGAAGCCCGTTTTACCGCATCTCTCCCGTATTTCTGCCGGATCTTGTCCACCGCCTGATCCATCTGTTCCCATTTGTCGTGGCCGCCGTCGTCAAAGAGGCTCAACTGCCGTGCTTCCTCTTCTTTTGCCCTGCTTGTCTGGATTCCCAGAAGACGGATAGGACGTCCGTCCCACAGTTCGTCGAACAGCTCACAGGCAGCGCTGTAAATCTCATTGGTCACATCTGTGGCCTCGGGCAGTACCCTCTGGTGGGACATCCGCTTTAGCTGATTATCTTTAATAGAAACGCTCACCACCTGGATTTTCACCTGATCCCTGCGAAGCCTTGCTCCCACGGATTCAGCCAGGGCAAGGAGCACTGTTTTTGCAGCTTCTTCATCAGTCACGTCAAAGCTTATGGTGGTACTGTTTCCATATCCTTTATTCATTTCCGGCACGGGCTGTACCATGGAAAAATCGATTCCGTTGGCAAAATTCCAGAGACTTTCTCCCTGCTTTTTCAATGTATCCTGAAGGATTTTTAAATCCGTCCGGGCTAATTGCCCAATGGTACGGATCCCCATAGCTTCCAGCTTTTTTACTGTAGACTTGCCCGCAAAAAGCAGATCCCCTACCGGAAGGGGCCACATTTTTTCCTGGATTTCCTCCGGGTAAAGAGTATGTACCTTATCAGGCTTTGTAAAATCCGACGCCATCTTTGCCAGATATTTATTTCCGGAAATTCCCACGTTTACCGTAAACCCCAGTTCATCACGAATCCTGTCCTTGATGGTGTTGGCCGCCTTCACAGGCTCCCCGAACAACGCCTGCATTCCTGTCATATCCATAAACGCTTCGTCGATGGAATACTGCTCCACATCCGGAGAATATTCTCTTAGAATTTCCATAAACGCCTGAGAATTGCGTTTATACAGCTCATAGTTCGCAGGAGCCACATAAAGGCCCGGGCATTTTCTGCGGGCCTCCAGAATACTCTCCCCTGTCCGTACTCCGCACTGCTTTGCACTGATGGATTTCGCCAGAATGATTCCCCGGCGTTTCTTTTCATCGCCGCCGATAGCCGCCGGAATCGTCCGCAGATCCACCTTCTCGTGCAGCTCCCGCAGGCGATAGACAGACTCCCAGGATAAAAAGGCCGAATTTACATCTATATGAAAAATCACACGTTCCTGCATATTCTCACCTCGTTTTCTGTATAAAAGAAGATACTACAATTTCGTTTTGGCTGAAGGGCTGTAAAAGACAAAGCCTGCATGCATGAAGCCAGAGCCGCCCGGCGCCGTCCGATTTCCCATAAATCCTGTCTCCCACCACCGGATGTCCAATAGCCGCCATATGCACCCGTATCTGATGGGTTCTCCCTGTCTGTAATGTGCATTCCAGAAGAGAGAAACAGGAATCCTTATATGTATATTCCTTCGCCACATGATAGCAGGTGACTGCTTTCATTCCTTCTTTTTCAGTATTATCCGGTCTGGCTTTATCATCCGGTTTCGTTTTATTAGCCGCATTTATTTTATCCGATTCTGTCATTTCCTGTAAGCATACCCGCATCCGGTTCTTCTCTCCCGGTACTTTCTCCATAGGAAGGTTAATGCATCCCTGCGGCCCTTCTATTCTGCCATGTACCAATGCCTGATAGGTTTTCCGGCAAATGCCCTCTTCCCGCTGCCTCCAGAGTCTTGCGGCGGCGGCCTGATTTTTTGCAAACAAGACCAGGCCGGAGGTATCCTTATCCAGCCTTCCGATCAGGCGGACAGAAATGTTTTCTCCCCTCTCCTTGCAGTAGGCGGCAGCCTGACTTCCAAGGTTGTCATGATAATGTCCCCGCCCCGGATGGCAGGACAGCCCTGACGGTTTATTTACGATCAGAATATCCTCATCCTCATAGCAGACCTCAAGGGGAGGCATTCCTTCTGCCGCATCCGGTACGCCTGATGCACGATCCCCTAACTCTAAAGCAAGCTCCTGCCCTGCCCTTAATATGTCTGTACTTCTGATCTGTTCTCCGTCTGCCTGTATCCCGCCTCTTATAAATTTCAGACGACTGATTTCTTTTCTGGAAAAACCCGCCGCCCGAAGAATCTGTTCCGCCTTTTTTCCATTTTCCTCTTCCGTTACCTTATGTATCCATTGTCTCATTCTGTTCTGACATCCCGTTTCTGATATTTTACCCGTCTGTTTTCTCATTATAAGTAAATAAGCAAAGCGGACATTCGCATTCCGTTTTGCTGCATGTTCATAAACGCAGGCCGTACGCAGTTTGTCAGTGGGGAGCTTTACATTCCCGCTGACATAAATCTATAGCTTTACTATACCTGCTGTCTTTATATTTGTCAAAAAAAAACGGACCCGCCGATTATAAAAACCAGCGAATCCGCATTTATCATTTATCAATGACAGGAACCTCTGTGTCATCCTTCGCGTCCAGATTATTTATGTATTTCTTTGTTTCTTTTACGATCACATTGGACAGCAGAAGTACCGCCACAAGGTTCGGGATCGCCATCAGCGCATTCAGGATATCCGCGATGGTCCATACCAGATTCAGCGCTGCAACCGGTGCGATTGCCGCTACTACAATGTAAAGCACGCGATAAGGGATCAGTCCTTTACGGCCTGCGAAATATTCCACACAGCGCTCTCCGTAATAAGCCCATCCAAGAACAGTGGAGTACGCAAATGAGATAATGCCTACCACCAGGATCACTGGCCCCAGTACCGGAATCTGTTTGAATGCCAGCGTCGTCAGAATACCGCCGTCTGTAATACTTCCCATATCAATTCCGGGATTTTTCATAATACTGCTTACAAGTACAAGACCTGTCATGGCGCAGACAACTACCGTATCCCAGAAAGTACCTGTGCTGGATACAAGCGCCTGACGAACCGGGTTTCTTGTCTGTGCAGCCGCCGCCGCGATAGGAGCGGAACCCATACCGGATTCATTGGAAAACAGGCCGCGGGCGATACCATACTGCATAGCCATCATAATTCCGCGTCCCACAAGTCCGCCTGCCGCTGCGCCTGGAGTAAAGGCAAGCTGGCAGATCTTCTGAATAGCAGGAATAATATAGTCATAGTTGATCCCAAGAATAATAATACAGCCAATCACATAAAATACAGCCATAAACGGAACCAGCTTTTCGCATACGTTTGCAATAGACTTGATTCCCCCGAAAATAACCAGCGCCGTCAGGACAGCCACCACAATACCCACGATCACCGGAGGAATGTTCAGATTTTCCTCACAGACGGTTGCGATCGCGTTTACCTGTGTCGCACAGCCGATACCAAAAGAAGCGAACGCTCCGAAAAATGCAAAGATCATACCCAGCCATTTCATGTTCAGACCGCGTTCCAGAGCATACATAGCGCCGCCCTGCATACGTCCGTCCTTTGTTTTTACACGGTATTTTACAGCAATCAGGGATTCACTGTATTTGGTCGCGATACCGAATACGCCGGTAAGCCAGCACCACAGAACCGCTCCCGGGCCTCCCAGGGCAATCGCCGTGCCGACGCCAATAATATTACCGGTTCCGATGGTTGACGCCAGCGCTGTGGTAAGCGCGCCGAACTGGCTGACCTCGCCCTCTGCATCCGGATCCTTAGACACGGACAATTTAATACCGGTTCCGATCTTTCTCTGAATAAATCCTGTGCGGATCGTCATAAATACGTGTGTTCCCAGAAGCAGCAGAATCATCCACCATCCCCACACAAATCCGTCAATCTGGTTGATTACATTTGTTACTGAATCAAGCATAATTTACCTCCCTACCTCATTTTTCATTTCCTCATTATTATCCGAAGGAGGCGTCGTCTGGAAGTCTCTCCTTCGGGCATGGATAAACAAAAGGGCATACTGCGTCTTCAGCGCCGTACACCCTTGTACTTCCTGTCATCCAAATAACACAAAAATAATTATACAAGAATTTTCCTGATTTTGCAACAAATATTTTCACGAATTAAAGTAATAATTTGCTAATAAATTGTCAAAGTAAATGCAGACTCTGTTTCCAATCTCAGTTACATTTCCTTTGGCGATCAACCAATAATTTATTAGAGCATGTTTGAAAATTGCTTTCTGCAAGATGTATTCCACAATTTGTGGGAGATTTGTCACAAATGAGGGAGGCGTAGCGGGCTACGGCGACCGAATGCGGGGCAAATATACCGCAAAGTGGGGGATGCAGATTGCGGGAATGAATTTTCAAACACGCTCTAGTTCATTCCCAAGCCAGCGTTTTAATTCTTCAACCTTCCCAAGAGCATCCTCACGTCCTGTCAGATATGTCTCTTCGATCTTCTCAAGATCACTCTCCATCCGACCAATGGTAAGTTCTTTGCTCGGACGGATTACAAAGATCTCTCCTTTGCCCTCCAGCCTTCGGATATCCTCCAGTGTTTTGTTATAAACAATATGGCGCCGCTTCAGGGCTTTGACAAAATTGGGATAGCGATGATAAAAAACCTGCGCCAGTTCCGCCTTTTCCGGCGTCTTTTTATATCCTTCATGTCTGGTAAGGACAACCACTGTTCTGGAATACCCCATCCTGCGGAAGGCCTTTACCGGAATACTGTCCGTACAGCCTCCGTCAAGCAGCTTCATCCCATCATAGGAAACGATCCTTGACACATAAGGCATGGATGCGGACGCCCTCATTGCATCCACCTGTCCCAGCATATCTGTAATTTTCAGATATTCCGGCTTACCTGTCTCAAGATTGCTGCACCCCACATAAAAATCGGTTCCTGATTTATAAAAGGCTTCGTAATCAAAAGGATCCAGTCTTTCCGGAATATCATGATAGCAGAACTTCCGCCCCACTATATCCCCTGTGCGCATCAGGCTGTAAAAACTCATAAAATGCTTGTCGTTCCTGTATTTCTTATAGTAGCGCAGGCTCCGTCCCTTTTGGCCGGATACAAAGGAGCACCCGTGCAGCGCTCCGGCGGAGACCCCGATCACACCGTCGAAATGTAAGCCGTGTTCCAGAAAAACATCCAGCACGCCCGCCGTGTAGATTCCGCGCATAGCGCCGCCTTCCAGTACCAGCCCCGTTTTCACTGTTTCCTCTATTTCCTCTATTTTCTCTTTTTGATCCATCAATCATTCCTTCTTTCCTGTCTGCAGTCCCGTCTGTCCTTTCAGGGCCTTCCTCCCCTTGAGGATTTCCATACAGCCATAACAACCATAAAGCGAGTATTCGCATTCCTCTTTGCCACATGCATACTCTAACACAAAACCGGATTTTTTTCAAATATACTGTAAAAATCCTTTCTTCTTATGCCTCCCTATGCTTCCGCAAAAAAGCGGTCGTACCATACCAGAAAAGTATAAACCGTCCATATTTTGCGGCTGTCGTCTGTCTTTTCCCGGAAGTAGCAGCCTTTTTTATAGCGGTCCAGCATTCGGACAAGCCTGTCCGTATCAAAAAATTTCTGTGCGCTCTCTGATAAAAATACTTCTCTGATTTTATGATAATAAACGTCTTCTTTTATCCATGTGCGGATGGGAACCGGGAACCCCAGCTTCTTCTTGTCCGCGGTTTCCTTTTGGATCACACGTGCAGCGGTTTCCCGAAACAGAATCTTGGTCCTGGGAGGGCTGACCTTATGCTCCAGTGGAATATTTCTTGCAAACTGCCATACCTTCTTATCAAGAAACGGTACCCTGACCTCTACGGAATTTGCCATTCCCATTTTGTCGCCCTTCATGAGAATATCATGGACCAGCCAGAGATGCAGATCGATATACTGCATTTTCGTCACCGGATCTTTATCCTGAACCTTGTCATACAGCGGGCGGGTAATATCCTGAATATGCGTTCCATATCCGTTTTTCAGGATCTTCTCCGCCTCCCGTTCCGTAAAAATATTGGTAGCGTTGGAAAAGTACCGTTCCTCCAGTGTTTTGCCGTGGCGCATCAGAAAGCCTCTTCCCGGGATTCCCCTGGGAAGGATTCTTTCCGCCAGCGTCCCCAGTAATCTGCGGACGGGCATGGGGATTTTATCAAAGCCGCTGTGCTCCATGGGCTCACAGTAAATATTATAGCCTCCGAACAGCTCGTCGCTGCCCTCGCCGGAAAAAACCACCTTCACCTGTTTGGATGCTTCTTTACTTAAAAAATATAATCCTACAGCCGCCGGATCCGCCACCGGCTCATCCATATAATACTGAATATCCGAAAAGGCGTCCCAGTATTCCTCTGCCGTAACGGTTTTGGAAGAGTTCCATATCTGGACATGATCCGCAAACGCCTTTGCCTTATCAATCTCGTTGCTGCATCCGCCCTCGAACCCTACGGTAAAGGTCTTATCCACCTGTCCCATATAGGCAAGGTAGCTGGAATCAACGCCGCTGGAAAGATAGGAACCGATCTCCACATCCCCGCTTTTATGTGCTTCAATGGAATCTCTTAAAACCGCCTCCAGCTCCGACGCCATATCGGAAGACGTATTCTCTTCTGTTCCGAAATTATATTTATAATAGCAGGCGATCCTGCATTCCTGCCCGTCATACGTAAGAAAATGCGCAGGCGGAAGGCAGAACACATTTTTGAAAAAGGTCTCATTGGACGGCACAAACTGAAACGACAGATAAAGCCCCAAAAGCTCCTCCTGAAGCTCCTTTACGAAATTCGGATGGGGTAAAAACGCCTTGATCTCTGAGCCGAATAAAAATGTATCCTTCATTTTTGTATAATAAAACGGCTTGATCCCGAAAATATCTCTTGCCGCAAACAACTGCTTTTTTTCTCTGTCATAAATAGCAAAGGCGAACATCCCGCGGAGCTTATCCACCAGTCCTTTTCCCCATTCCTCGTACCCATGCAGCAAAACCTCTGAATCCGTATCCGAAGCAAAGGTATGGCCTGCCTTTATCAGTTCTTCCTGTAGTTCTTTATAATTATAGATCTCTCCGTTAAAGGTAAGGACCAGATTGCCGGTTTCATTGTACATGGGCTGGTTTCCGTGGGAAGATAAGTCCACAATGCTGAGTCTGCGAAAGCCCAATGCCAGATCTTCGTCTATGTGCTGCCCCTCGCTGTCCGGTCCCCGATGGATCAGTGTCCTCAGCATCTCCTTTAAAATAGTTTCTTTATTTTCAGTGTGGTCAATAAAACCTACGAATCCGCACATGAAATACCTCCTTTATCCTACGCTTTCTCCTCCGCAGCAACTGCTGCTTTCATATCAAATCGTTTAATATTTCATATCAAATC
>JAUNGB010000011.1 GCA_030524715.1 Eubacteriales bacterium
ATACCTTCTTGCGGTACTTCGGAATGAAAACTATGTGATACTGGCATTTCCAACGGGTATGTGATAAACTTTTATTGTCCATTTGGACCTCCTCCTATGCTTGAAATTTGGCTTGCGACACCAATTTCATTATAGCATAGGAGGATTTTTATTGATATCCTCACCGTTTCCAACTACACTATTCTCCCCAGCATAGCTGGGGGATTAGGCTTTTCATTTACAACTTGCTTTAGTAAGAAAAGATAAGAGTAAAAGTCTGTCCGTTCTTCAAAAAATGTTACCTTCCATGAAAAAAGAATGGAATACGCAAGACTACCAGTTATATCGTAATGCAAATGGTAGTAGTTCTACATTTTTTTCAAGTAAACTGGTAAAAGCAATCACTGATAAGTTAGTAAACAACGAGGAATACGCATTTCTGCGTGACAGTTCGGAATTTGAAGAACTAATGGCACAATTAAAAGATTAAAATTTCTTTGCGTTCAAATAGCAAAACCAGCCGAGCCAGTCAACGGCAAGATGAACGGGCTGCGCCCGCCGTTTACAGACCCGGCTTTTTTCGCAGACAAGCAGACCAGCCGTATTATTGACTGGTCTGCTTATTTTTTTGAGGATGCCGCAGCAAATGATACGCGATCTCTTTGCCGAAGTGATAGATTCTTCTATAATAGGTGAATGTAGAAATAATCACAAACCCAAGGCTCATGCCCGCAAGCGTCACTGCACAGCTTACGGCATTACTTATCATTTCCGGCGTATCCCCGAGGATAAGATTGACTGCCGTATTATAGAGCAGATCGCCGGGAATCAGCGGAATGATAGCGGGATATAAAAATACGGTAGACGGCATTTTCCGGCGCATAGCCATGATCTCTGCATAAAGAGCCGCAAACATTGCCGCAAGGAGAGAATAAACAAACCGCTCGTCCACAGTCCCTAACAGAAAAAGATAGACGCACCGGGTCAAAGCTCCGCCGACACCTGCCCAGAGCAGATTTTTCTTCTCAATACGAAATACAATGCCAAACCCCGCCGAGGCTGTAAAAGAAAAAAGGACCAGCTTTATATTTTCTACCATTGTATCAACCCTCCGAACATATAGATGCTTAAGACCAGACCAAGAACGATTGCCAGGGTTTCAAGGATCACCTTAAGAAATTCAAGAATCCCGTTCATCTCATTGCCGCAGAGAATATTACGAACTGCATTTACCAGCGGAATCCCCGGTATCATCATCATACTGTTGGTGATGATAATCGTAAAATAATGCTCCCCTATGCCAAGCTTTACAAGGAGAATGGCAAAGGCGCCCGCAAGCCACATACAGACAGTATTGACAACAATATGATTTAAATTCGGCTTTGTAAGCCATCGATTGATCCAGAAAAGGGCAAAGGTAATACAGTCTGCCGCCGCAACATCCCCAAAGGAACCGCCGAAAATCACGCACAGGCTGGTCATGGCAATCAGATATCCAAGAATAACAAGGGGAGTTGTATATTCTTTTACATCACAAGCCTCCTTAAGGATATCGGCAAGCGCTTCCGGCGGCGGGGTCTCACTGCAGATTTTTCTGGATAAACGGTTCAGCCGGTCCAATTTCTCCAGATGAATCCCGGCAGGCGGCACAGAAACCTGACGGGAACCGTAAATATCATCCTCATCCTTTGCACTGATCATAATCGTACTGCTGAGGGAATAAATACTGATTTCCTTTAAGCCGTAGCTGATGCAGATACGGTTCATCGTATCATCCACACGTTCCAGATTCGCACCAGTACATAACATCCGTCTGCCAAGATCGGCGGCAAAATCAAGGACATATTCTACCTGATTCATAAGTTCAGTAAATCCGAAAACGTATTTAATGGGTACGTTACTTTTTCATGTCCGGCAGCCTCTCCGATTCCCGCTCCGGCAAAGCCCCCTGCAACGGCGGCGTCGATTCCGGCAATGGCGTCCTCTACAACCAGACAGTCTGCCGGGTCTAAGCCCAAAAATTCCGCTGCTTTTAAGAACACCTCCGGATCCGGTTTGGAATGGACAATATTCGTTCCGTCACTGACCGCATCAAAATATCCCTCAAGTCCGATCTGTTTCAAAATCAGCTTCGTATTCCTGCTGGAGGAACCGATTGCGAGCTTACAGCCGCTTTCCCTGAGCTTATCCATTGTACTTTTCACCTCATCAGACAGATCAGCAGGCGTCATCTGGTGCAGCAGTGTTTTATAAAGCTCATTCTTACGGTCTGCCAGAATGTTCTTTTCTGCCTGACTGTATATCTTCTCACTTCGCTCCAGAATAATGTCAAGGCTTGCCATACGGCTTACGCCGCGAAGCCGGTTATTGATTTTTTCATCAAAATATACGCCGATGTCATCCGCCATCTTCTTCCATGCCTGATAGTGGTATTTGTCCGTAAAACAAATCACCCCGTCCAGATCAAAAATCACGCCTTTATAATTCATATCAGATTCTTCCTTTTCCGTTTAACTTTAATCTATTTATGGTTCATAATTAATTAATATCCGGCACCATATACCGTCAGTAAAAGTTCTTTTTTTATAAAGATACTGCTGTGTTTCCAGCGCACCCTGCATAATTCCGGAGCCTTCGGATCCATTTCGATAAACGGATGATTGAGCTTATCCTCGATCTTTGCCGTTCCGTCAAAAATATGTTCTACCAGTTCGATGTATTCATCCAGATAGCTTTTTGCTATCGGAAATCCATTGTGATTCGGAAGCAGATAATCATATTCTTCTGACAGATCCTTCATTCTCTGTGTATTATCCTTAAAATTCAGGAGCCTTTCTTTCACATCATAGGATGCTTCCGGATTATTGGAGTTATCGTACAGCAGCACCTGTGCCGACTCCATATCATCCCCGCAGAACAGCATCCGGTGTCCTCGGTCGAGATAGAAAAGGCTGCTGTTGCAATGTGCCGGTTTTACACCCAAAACCTCAATTGTACGGCCTCCAAGTTCTATACAGTCCCCTTCGTCCACGAAGATTTTTTCATAGTCCGGGTAAGGCAGGGCATTTAAATCAAAAGGTACTGCCCCTTCTCCATAGACAGACGGCGCATCTGTTTCGGCCCCTTTGCTCATATAAGCTGCTTCAAATTCTCCGTTGCCTGCCGCATGATCCGGATGGAAATGCGTATTTGCCACAATCACAGGCTTATCCGTCAGCGTCTCCACAAAAGCCCGCAGGTTTCCCACGCCGTAGCCCGTATCAATGAGAAGGGCTTTCTCATTGCCTTCCAACAGATACATATTTTCTGTTCCGTTCATAAAATTGATAAACCATGTGGTATCATCTGCTTTCCATGCAGTATAACTTCCGAAAATCTGTTCCAAAGTTGGTTCCATACCCTTACTTCCTTTCTTTATCCCCGAATAGATGCAGCTTTAGAAAACTCATATTCGGCCGTCTCTCCTGCTTTCAGCACATACTCTTTTTCATATATGGACAGTACAAGTTCGCCGGTGTTTTCTTCATCAGCCGTCACCTGTATTCCACGGTTATTCAGGATCACACTATAGCCCTGACCATGCCATACGCAGTGGAAGGATACCTGCTTCCACCATGGAATATAATGGGGAGCAAATACCACCCTGTCCGGCGTCATCTTCATGCCTGCAACGCCTCTTACCACAGCCATCCACGCTCCGGCCGCGCAGCCGGAATGGATACCGTCCTGCGTACCTCCGTGCTTATTCTTAAGATCCATCTCCGCTGTTTCCATCAGGTATCCATAAGCGCTCTCCGGCATATCCATATCTGCATAGCAGATCGAATGTACGCAATATGACAAAGAAGACGCCGCCTCACACCGGGCCTGATAATAATCAAGATTCCGGCGGTAGATGATCTCCGGCATATCAATGTTCTGGTAAGCAAACAGCATCAGCACGTCAGGCTGCTTGATCACCTGACTCTTGTTATAAAGCCCCGCCTGCTTCATCTGGGTATAACCGCTTTTGCTTCCTCCCTGTACCTCCAGTTCCCGGGACAGGTCAAAATAGCCGTCAAACTGGGGAATCATCCCCGTATCTTCATCCAGGGGAAGATAAATATGTTCGGCAACATGTTCAAATTCCCCTTTTTCTCCCGCCTTAAAGCCAATTTTCTTTTTCAGCTCATCCAGCTCGCTTCCATACTCATCCAGAAGCCTGCAGGCAGCAGAAAGCACACGGTACACGCTGTAATTGGTATAAGCGTTATTATCTACATACGGATGATGCTCATCCGTTCCCGTAACCTGAAGGATTTCATAGCGGTTCTTCTCTTCCTTCCAGACCACCCTGGATACCCAGTAACGGCAGATTTCCAGAAGTATTTCCATACCGTATTGTTTTACAAACTCCATATCTCCCGTAGCAGTCAGATAATTAATTACTGATAATCCCACATCCGATACACAGTGGATCTGCATAAACGGATGCCGCACGTCGGTCCACACTGTCTCTTCTCCGGTAACTCCCGTTGTAAACGGATATCTGGCTCCCCGGCAGCCTTCTTTTACTGCCAACTCTCTTGCTTCTTTAAGATGGGAATACCGGAACAGCAATGAATTTCTGCTGTATTCCGGCATGGTCTGCTGGAACACAGGAGCCTGGAAGATCTCCGCATCCCACCAGACAAAATTGTTGTACATCTCCCCTGTCAGTCCCTTTGCGGAAAAGCTGTGTACATGGTCATTCCGCTCAATGGAAATCAGCGTATGATAATTGGAAAAACGTATGGCCCGGTCCGCCGTATCATCACCTTCTATCCCGATCTCAAGCTTTGAAAACAGCTTCTGATAAACGGCACAGTGCTTCTCGTATTCCTCCTGATAAGAGCTTTTTTGGTATGCTTCAAAATATTCCTCAATACAGTCTGACAGTTTTCTTCTGGTATCCCTGCCGGTTACAGTTGCGATCAGTTTTTCCAGAGTATAGACTTCGCCCTGCACCGCATCAAAGGTGATCCTCTGCGCCGCGATTCCGTCCTCACAGACATCCTCCCAGACAGCATTGCTCTGACTGAAGGACTGGCTGATCCCTGTGGCCGAATGAAAGCCATACTTTGGCCCCACGATCTCTTCCTGCATGATCGTGCGCCCTTCATGCTGCACCTTCAAAGTCCTCTGGGGGATCTGCCCGTTGGACTTGGTACGAAGATCCATGCCGCTTAAAATCGTTACAGCTTCAGAATAATTCAAAGGCTCCATTTCAACCTGCATACAGTAGGTATGGTCATCCGCAAAGCTTGCAAAACGCCTGAAATCAAATCTGGTCCGAAGCCCTTCGGTATTTTCCCATACCACCTCCCGGTGCAGCACTCCGTCAGAGAGATCCAGATACCGTTTCCATGACAGCACCTTACCCTCCCAGGGGTAAAAAGTCTCCCCTCCGATCTCAAACCGTACCAGAAGGAAATCCAGCAGGTTTACGGCACGCTCCTGCCGTTCAAACCTTTTCAGCCTGTCTTCTTCCACGTAATATTTTTTCATATACATGTTGTCGCACATGGTAAGCCGTACTTCTACAACCTCATCCATCACGCCCCGGATCCAGAAGCCCTGAATCCCAAGGCTTCCGTATTCCTCAAGGCTTGCTCTCACACCCATATATCCGTTGCCCGTAGTCAGAAGCGCCGCCACATTTGCCTCATAAAGCAGGCTGTATTCCCGCTCCGCAAGCCTGTGGCTGTTTTCAAATTCAAGTCCTGAATAACTCATAGTTTTCTCCTTTACCGTATGGGGGCTTTTACAATATCCGGGCTTCTCCGTTTACTTCTATCTCTACTTTTTTGGTGCCGGTCAGGTTTGTCACATGGACCTCATCCTTTGTAACCTCCACGGCAAGCTTCTGGCCTTTCCAGATAATCGTATAGGAAAGCTTTGTCCACTTTTCCGGAAGGGACGGATTGATCCGTAGCCTTCCGCCCAGCATTCTCACGCCTCCGAAACCATATACCACACACTCCCAGACGCCGCCGAAGGATGCCGCATGGATGCCCGCATTGGAGGAACCCATAAACGGCCCCAGATCGATCGCGGCAGCCTTGCGGAACAGGTCGTACGCCATCTCCATCTCGCCCATATCGCAGGCAAGTACCGAATGGGTGGAAAGGGACAGCGAGGAATCATGCAGGGTACGTTTTTCATAGTACTCCCAGGACGCTTTCTTTACCTCCTGCGGGAAAATATCCTCCAAAAGGAAGAACAGCACCAGCACGTCTGCCTGCTTGGATACCTGAATCTGGTTGATCTGTTCCAGATTGTAGTCGCGGGTAATCCCTCCCACATGCTCCTGCGCTTTATATTTGCCCAGATCAATATCCCGGCAGCTTAAATAACGGTCGTCCTGGGGAAGGATATTTTCTTTTGTAGGAACCGGAAGATACAGATTCGCACAGCCGTTTTCCCATTGGGGATAAGCTTCTTCCAGATTCAGCTTCTCATTCAGGCGGGCAAAGATCTCTGGTTTTTCCTTCTTCAGCAGGTGATAATATTCCATTGCCTTCTGCATATTCCAGTGGGCCATATAATTGGTAAACGCATTGTCGTTTACATGCTCACGGTATTCGTCCGGGCCTACCACGTCATTGATATGGTATTTATTGTCATCGGACGTTCCTTTTTCCAGACGGGACGCCCAGAAGATCGCAGTGTCCATAATCAGCTCATAGCCGTATTTCTCCATATAGTCCTCGTCACCGGTAATGACGCTGTACTGCCATACTCCGAATGCAACGTCCGAGGTGATATGCTGCTCAATAAAGCCAGACCATACCTTATTGGGCTTTCCTGTCAGAATATCCACGTCCATGTATTCCGGCGTAACCTCTCCGTCGTCCAGCCACGCGGATTCCCATGGGAACATAGCGCCCTTATAGTGATTGTGCGCTGCCTTGGCATGGGCCCCCGGAAGGGACAGATAGCGGTATTCCTCCAACTTTCGCGCAGTTTTCGGATCCGTAAAAATATAATACGGAAGCAGGAAGATCTCCGTATCCCAGAAGGTATGTCCCCGGTATCCTTCTCCGGATAATCCCTTGGCTCCGATGTTCATGCGCGCATCATGGGCGGGAACCATCAGGCGAAGATGATACTGGGCAAAATGAACTGCGAACTCATCCATTTCGCAGCCTTCGATCTCAATGGGGGCCAGATTCCATACCTCTTCCTCCCACTGCCTTGCGGATTCTTCCAAAAGCGCCTGATAGCCAAGTGCTTCCAGCTCCCTGGCTGTTTCAAGAGCCAGCTTCTGAAGGTCAGCCGCCGTCTTTCCTTCCGCGTCCAGATCCCTGGTGGTATATACGGTGGAATATTTCTCTATGGAGAGAGTCTGTCCGGCTTTTACCTCCACGTTATAACCCGCGAATATCTCACGGCGCTCAATATAAACCTCCGCCTCCATGGGAAGCACTTCCCCGTCCAGAGCCAGCTTATGTACGGTGGTATCCACAAAATCAATCTTTGACTGCCCTGTCGTCTGTACAAACTGGATAACGCGCTTGTCATAAAAACGTTTATCCCCGTCCGAAAAATGCTGGCTTCCGGTATTGGTCATTTTTCCATTGATACCGCTTTTGATTTCTATTTTTACATCCGCATCCAAGGGAGTAAGCTCCACGCGCTGGGCAATAACGTGAAGACGTTTCAGAGAGACGATTCTGTAAAAGACGGCCTTTATCTTCGTGCCTTTCGGGGACGTCCAGATCACGCTTCTTTTCAGTTCTCCGGTGCGGATATTCAGCTCCCTTGCGTAGTCCTCCATGGCCCCTTCTGTCAATGAGAAGATCTCCCCATTGACAGACAGCTTTATGGCGGTCATATCGGCTGCATTCGGCAGCTCCGTTACTTCATTTTCATCAAATTTGTTAAAGGTACCGGCCACAAACAGGCCTCTTGTCTCATTCAGATACCGCTCTTCCGCAGCGCTGCGGAGTCCCAGATATCCGTTTCCAAGGCTCATGACCGCCTCGCATTTTCCCAGTTTCTCCGGATCAAAAGAATCCTCTCTCAAAATCCAGTCTTTAATTGCACTGTAATCCATTCCCATATGTGATATCTCCTAACAATTCTTCAGATGTGTATTCAATGCTTCCATCTGCTCCGGAGTCAGATTTACAAACGGCGTATCATTCAGCATCTCCACTGTCATATCGCGCATCCCTGCAGGCACTGCCTGCCATCCCGGAATAAAGCTTTCCACCACGGTCATGGCTTCCGCATCCTCCAGAAGCTCGCTGAACGGTGATTTGGAAGAATATATTTTAATGATCGGTATTTCCGGCATATAAGAATACTCATGCGTTCCTGCCTCAGCCTCTACAGGATCCAGCGACGTATTCGGCAGGACGATTCTTGCTCCCGCGCCGAAGGGCACGGTTACTTTCAGACGGAATTCCCCGCTTTTTTCCACACTCCAACTGATCTCATACGTTCCCGCCATGGACTCATATTTCATTTCACAGGACGTAATACGATAATCCGGTTGGGGAGCGATAGTAACATGGGTAAAGCCCGGATGTTCTTCCTCCACGTGAAGCCCCGCCATATTCCGGTACATCCACTCTACAACGCTGCCGTAAGAATAATGGTTCAGGGAATTCATTTCCGTACCGCTGATGGTTCCGTCCGGCAAAATGGAATTCCACCGCTCCCAGATGGTCGTCGCGCCCATATTTACCGCATACAGCCAGCTTGGGCATTCTTCATTCAGAAGAAGCTTATAGGCAAGCTCATTATTGCCGTAATCGGACAAGGCTTTATTTAAAAGATACGTTCCTACAAATCCTGTCTTTAAATATCCCTTATTGACTTTGAGCTTTTCTTTGAGGAATTCCGCGATCCGCTCCTTGCTGCCCTCCGGCGCAAAGTCCATGGAAAGCGCCACCGCATAGGCGGTCTGGGTCGTCAACGCAAGCCGTCCGTTTGCCGTAAAATATTCTGCCTGCAGGGCAGCCTTTATCTCATCTGCCAGCTGTCCGTAATATGCTTCTTCCTCGTCTTTGCCAAGAACCTTTGCGGCCTTTGACACAAGCTTTGCCGACTGATAGTAATAAGCGGTGGCAATATATCCATCCTCAGTTGCTCCCTTAAAACCGTCGTCGCCTTCTCCGTCAAGAGCCAGCCAGTCTCCGAAATGGAAGCCCACATCCCAGAACCGTCTCCCTCCTGTGGCCTCATCGATTCCTTTGATATAATCCACCCACTGGCGCATACTCTCAAACTGCTCTTCCAGAATGGAAACATCCCCGTAATACAGGTACAGATTCCAGGGCACGATTGTCGCCGCGTCTCCCCATACGGAGCACGTCGGCCCATTCTCATGAAAGGCAGGAATCACGGAGGTCACATGGCCGTATTCCTTCTGTGTTTCGTACAGATCGTGGCTGAATTTGCGCAGGAAATTGTAGCTGTCCATGTTAAAGCAGGCCGTACCGGAAAATACCTGGGTATCCGCCGTCCATCCCATTCTCTCGTCTCTCTGTGGGCAGTCCGTGGGAACGTCTACATAATTGCTCTTCTGCCCCCACATGGCATTTTGGATCAGTTGATTTACCTTCTCATTGCTGGTAGAGATCCACCCTGTCTGCCTCAGATCGCTGTAAAGCACACACCCGGTAAACTGCTCCAAAGAAATCTCTTTGGTGAAGCCCTCTACCTTGACATAACGGAAGCCGTAATAGGTGAAATGCGGCTGTACATACTTGGAAATCCCGTCTGAGATATAAGTAAATTCCGCCTTGGCAGTACGCAGGTTATCCCGGTAGAAATTTCCATTCTGCAGCACTTCCCCGAACTGCATATGGATCTTTGTTCCCTTGGGTTCGTCCACATAGAAACGCAAAAATCCTGCCATATTCTGGCCCATGTCAAGGACCGTCTCCCCTGCAGGAGTATGGATAATCTCAACAGGATAGCGTTCTTCCTTAATGACCACAGGCTGCCCGTATCTCGCTGTCAGGCGCCCCACGGGCGCTTCCAGAATTTCCGCCCCATAGCGGGCGGACTGATCGGAAGTGGGAACATAAATTTCTCCGTCATAGATGTTGCTGAATACCACGTCTCCCGCTGTCGCTTCCCAGGTTTCATCTGAGACAATCCTGTCCTCATTTCCCTTTGCGTCGCGCATGATCAATTCCAGGATCATCTTGTGCTGGTCGCCGTAGTTGTTGACTGCATGATCCAGCCCGAATCTTCCCTTATACCAGCCGTCTGCAAGAAAGACCTCAAGCCTGTGAGGTCCGCTCTTTATTTCAACCTCATAGGTCTGATACTGAATCCACTGGTTGTAATCCGTGCATCCCGGCGTCAGGTACTCATTGCCTACCCGTTCTCCGTCCAGATATAATTCATACAATCCAAGCCCTGTAATATAGATCCTGCTGCTTCGATAGCTTTTCTCTGCAGTAAATTCCTTCACCAGCACAGGATTTGTATCCTTCAGGCGGTTGCTTCCGATCCACTTCCCACTCCACGGCTCGTCCATTCTGGCAGTCTCAAACCATGCGGTATCGCTTTGGGCATAATCTCCGTTGTCTCCCCATACCTCTGCTTTCCAGTAGTACCGGGTGCGCGGCTTCAGTTCTATATCCAGCTCCGTACCGATCGTCTGAAGCTCAGCGGATTTTCCTGTGTCGTAAATTACTTTCTCAAAATCAGCATCCAAAGCCGCCAGGATCCGAATGGCCTCCGGCTTTTTTGCCCGGGTGTCCGTCACATGGAAGGACACTCTGGGTACCTGCATTTCATATCCCAATGGGTTTGTCAGATGATTTGTCTGCATATTTATGATTTTCATCCCGCATTCCTCCTTCTAAAACTGTGCGCTCCAGATACCGCAGAACGGGTCTACAGGATTCACTCCCTTAAATTCCGACCTTCCCATGATCTTTTCCACTACCTGATCCACAACCTCCTCGCTGGGCGTATAGGCATTGATAAAGGTTTTTATCATGGGCGCGTCTACCAGATGATAGGGGTTTGCAATAGAGATGAACATTGCCGGAACGTCGTTTAAGAACCACGGAGCGTCCGCCGCCATCAGATGTACCCAGTCGATCCTTCTGACTGACTGGTTGCTTGCGGTATCAATACATGCGACATACACGGCAAGGTCAAACTTGCTCTTAATATCCTGTACGCCGCCCTCAAACATCTCGTAAAAATCCGGTTTTGTATAATCAAACAGAGATACCTCAAAGCCCTCTTTTTCAAGCTTGCTCTTTACTTTACCGATGGCGCCCTCGCCGTCCTTGAAGCCTCCGCCGATACGGTCCTCCAGAAGGTAAAGACGGATCCTTTTATACTTATCCGGTGAGATTGGCAGAAGGTTCTGGGTATCCTTAACCAGAGTCACGCTCTCGTCCGCGCAGGCTCTTGCCCATTCCTCATGCTCTTTGCAGGCTACCACGGCCAATGCCTCTTCTCCCGGAACAAGGCTGCCTTCTGCTTTCTTCTCAGGAAGTCCCATAGCTGCTTTCATGGCAAGGATCCTGGTCACTGCCTCGTCCACTCTTTCGCCTGTAAGCCGTCCGTCTGCAAGCGCGTCACGTACAAACTGATAGTCCTCACGGATATCTTTATTAAACAGGATCATATCGCAGCCTGCCGCAAGCGCCGCGGGAACCGCCTGCGACCTCTTCATTGGTGTGTTGAATCCGATCATAGGAGTGGCGTCCGTTACGATCATTCCGTTAAAGCCAAGCTTTCCCCGGAGAAGTCCCTGCAGGATCTCTTTTGACAGGGTAGCCGGAAGAATCTCTTCATCCTTAAGCTCCGAATTAAAATATCTGCTGTATGCCGGCTGCAGGATGTGACCCACCATAATGGACAAAGCACCTGCATTTACCACCTCCTGCCAGATTGTTCCGTAGGTTCTGTCATATTCCTCCACGGAAAGACTGTTTACCGACGCCACCAGATGCTGGTCTCTCTCATCCACGCCGTCTCCGGGGAAGTGCTTTACGGCGGCGGCCACCTGATTGTCTCTTAAACCTCTTAACTGCTCCTTTACAAAACGGATGACTCTCTCCTGATCGGAGCCAAAGGTACGCACGTTGGTAATGGGGTTCCTGAAATTCATATCCAGGTCGCAGATTGGGGCAAAGGCCCAGTTGCATCCCACCGCGTTAGCTTCCTTACCGGCAACGGCTCCCAGACGGTAGGCGTTCTCCTGATGATCCGTCGCCGCTACTCCCATGGGCCTTGCATAATAGGTTCCGTCCGAGCAGATCCCGTTTCCGCCGGATTCAAGATTTGCCCCGAACAGCATGGGGATCTTTGAGTTCTCCTGAAGAAACCGATGGGTCTTCTGTACGTCCGCCGCGGGCATAGGACGGTACAGCATTGCCCCTGGATGGAATTCCTCAAGAAATTCTTTTAAAAATCCCTGCTCAATATTTCCCCCGATAGGACAGAACATTTGACCGATCTTTTCCTCCATTGTCATAGCCGCCAGTGTTTCATAAACCCAGTTTTCGCTCTCCTCATTCAGGAAAAACGGATTTGCCTTTAAATCTATCATTCCTTTTCCTCCTGTCTTATTATCAGAATTTCCGTAATTATTGCTTACAGTTTAGAAAAATTTCTTTTTAATTTCCATGTAGATTTTTTTTGATTACCCGACATTTTTTCATATGGTTTTTTTCTTCGTGTTTCTATTCTTGAAATACGGGTTTTCTTCTGCTATACTGGACTCAATTAATCCGGTACTTTTGCTGCAGGACAAAGCCGGATCTGAAGCCTGAAAACGCATCAGAAAACACTAATAATGGAGATTACAAAGGAGAATCGTTTATGGCATACTATATAACCTACGGTGAATTTCAGCGGCACCTGAAAGAGTATTATCAAAGAACAGGCAGCCGGATGCAGTTTCCTGAAATGACCGATTATCTCTACCGGAAGGGACTGCTGCTGGCCTCCCCTCCCCAGGAGCTTGCCGCTAATAAAATGTACGGGCCCATGCCGGATGAGGAATTTGATAAGATCATGGATTCCTTCGTCCTGACCCTGACGCCGAATGTTTCCGTAACCTCAAGCGTCAACGAGACTGACATTATCCCCCATGCAAGGGACGTGTTTGTCATCCGTCACCCCAGATATACCCGTCCTGCTCCGCATATCCATAATTATTTCGAGATTGATTTTGTAGCTTCCGGACAGTGTACCTTTGTTTTTGAAAATGAAAAGAGGACTATGAAAGCAGGGGAACTGTGCATTATCGCCCCGCACTCCAGACATGACCTGACCATCGACGACGAGTCTACCGTCTTCTGTATCATGATAAGAAAGAGCACCTTTAACACCACCTTTTTCTCGTTGATGTCACAGAAAAACCTGCTGTCCTATTTTTTCCGGACCATACTGCAGGGAGATTCTCATTCGAACTATTTGTTGTTTTATTCAGAGGATATTGTATGGCTGAAGAATCTTATGAGAAATGCAATGTCAGAGTGTTATAAGAGGGATTCCTTCAGCAACGATAACTGCATCAGCTGGATTCATCTGTTCTTTTCGCATCTGATCCGTGATTACAGTAAGACCATCCAGTTCTATAACTACCAGATGGGAACGGATTTTTCGCTGATCCTGCAGTATATCCAGCACAATTACCAGACGCTGACACTGGCTTCCCTTGCGGAATTTTTCCATTACAGTGAGCCGCATCTGAGTACTCTCATCAAAAGGAATACGGGCTGCAGCTTTACAGCCCTTGTCAAGCAGCTTCGGATGGCTGACGCCGTTTCCTATCTGACGAATACGAAGATGACGGTCAGCGCCATCGCCGAATGTATCGGATATAATTCCGCGGATCATTTTTCCCGGGTATTCCGCTCTACCTATAAGATTTCTCCCCAGGAGTACAGAAGGAAGCACCAGACACCGGACGAGCTGTTTACGCCCTTTGAGGAAATTTCCCATAGCGCTGCCCTTCCAGTGGACGAGCGTTAATCGCCGACCGGAGTGGAACGTAGACCGCTGCCCAGAAATCCCAGAGTATGTCTGAACGCAGATAAGCTTTCCACATTCTGCAGCGAACATCATTTCTTGTTAGTGATTGAGAATGACAGCCGCCACAAACTGTCTGGCTTCCTCGCCTTTGCAGGAGTCTTAGTTCCACTTAGCTTGCAGAAATTTGTGTTGTGAGCGAAAATCCTACTGTTTGAGCGTAGCGAGTTTAGGATTTTCGTGAACGCCTTTAACAAATTTCTGCAAGCCTAGTGGAACTTAGGCTCCGAAACCCGCGAGAGAAGCCAGACAGTTTGTGGCGGCGTCCCCTCTCCACCATAACGTTCACTGTAGATTGTCTCCGCCTGTATGGGCATTTTCCGACAGCCGGCTGCCTGCCCGATCATCTCCTATCCAATTGTAAAAGATGCAAAATCCAGTGTACCTTCTTTAATTTTCATATACAGACTATGGATTCCTTCCGTCTTTGACAGTTCTCCGGTTACTTTCGCCCATCCGTCTGAAGCGCAGCTCACAGCGCAAACAACATTCCCATCCGGCCCGTCTGTCAGCACCTGTACGGCGCCCTTTCCCCGTTTCCTTTCTAAACCTGACTGGTCTTAAGATCACCGCCTATAGAGGCGGGCGTCATCTCATTTCTGATATACAGAAAGGGAAAGCCACACCAACTTTCCCTTTCTTATGTATGCATAGATATGCACCATTCAGTACCTGCCCGGCGCTTTCGCTGTGCCGTCTGCCGGACAGTTACTCAGTCCTCTTCTATTCTGACTTATGCGGCATCATGTTCTCTTTTCATTTTTTCTTTCATCTCAGCAATTGCCGGGAAGTATTTCTTTAACGGATAAAATATCATGATAACAAGAATCAATGCGGAAACAATCGCCGGAATCAGGAAACGAACCATATTTGTTCCTGTCAGAGCCATTTCGGACTGTCCGAAGGGTCCTAACTGAGCGTCAAAGCCACAGATAGCAAGAATAGCAAGCATACCGGAGTTAACGACTGTATTACCGCATTTCTGTGCAAATCCCTTTACAGAGGCAACAACGCCGTTAAGCTGTTTGCCTTCCTTCAGCATAATAAAGTCGATCGTATCGTTTACAAGCACATTTACCAGAGCATTTACCATCGCGCCCACTGCTGTAGCGACAAATGACAGAATACAGCAGTACATAAAATTCATTTTTCCTGTAAAGTACAGAAGGACATAACAGATGATCGTCAGTATCTGGGAAACAATGATGGCTTTATATCCGGTCTTAAATTTCTTCAGAAAGATCGGCATCAGCACCATCATGGAAATCAAAGCTCCAACAGAAATAAATCCCATATAGGTGGAGATGGTTCCGCCAATGGTAGCTCCGATGGCCGCTTCATCCATCGTAGCAAAGTCCACTCTCTGAGCAGCCAGAATATACTGAGCATAGTAAACAGAAGATGCAAACATAAATCCATAAGAAACAGCCGCCAGGCACCAGCAGAGCATGACCGGCCAGATTTCCTTATGGCGGAATACATAGATCAACTGCTTTAAGCCGCCGTTTTCATCCTTCGGGGCAACATATTTCTCTTCGGAAGTTTTATACAGTCCCCAGAAGGAAACGCATGCAAAGATTGCGTAAAATACCATGATATTGCGGTAGCTTCCGAAAATTTTCACTAACTGTGTGGAAAATGTGGACGCAATGGTAAATGCCAGCGCGCAGACAGCCGCGCCCTTCGCAATTACATCGTTACGTTCCTCGTCGTCTAAGGTCATAGCAGGCAGGATCGCCATCTGAGGCATGGTGTACGCCGTTACGCACATACCATAAACCATGTAGGTAATGCACACATAGACACATTTTGCCATAGGGCTTCCCTGGATAAATCCCGGATTGCTGAACAGCAGGAACATGTCCACAAGCAGGAAGATCGGGGTGAATAAAAACCACGTACGGTAGCGTCCCCATCTCGGGTTACAGGACTCACAGATCACGCCCATAAGAGGATCATTGATCGCATCCCACAGGGAACAAATCAGCATAATAACTGAAAGCTGAGCGGCAGTAATGCCGATCTCTTCCTGCACATACAGGGAAAAGTATGTAGTAATTGTCGCGGCAATGGCCATTGCAGTACCGTTTACAGAGGTAGCATGGAACCATACAAACGCTTTGCTGAGCTTTCCGTTTTTGGCCATTTGATTCGTTGATTGATTTGCCATAATTTCTCTCTCCTTTTCTGGCTCATTTGTTTATGTACTGAATTTTACCTTTGAAAGTCCAAAGAAACCATGTTATATCATTCTATAAATCCGACATTTTTTAATATGATAAAGAGCATACTTTTCCCTTTTTTCGACAACTTTTTTAAACAGATATTTTCGTTTAAAAACAAATATGCCTGTTTAAGAAAGCTGTATTTCCCCTTCAATGGTATCCTTTACATTTCCGCCTGCATACACCTTCAGCTTTCCTTCATAGGGCGTCCATTTCATATCCCAGTCATAATATCCAAGGCTATCATACGGAATCTTTAATGTTACCGCCTTTTCCTCTCCCGGTTTCAGAGTAACCTTTGCAAACGCCTTCAGCTCCCGAACGGGACGCACCCGTTTTGCCGCAGGCGTCTGCACATAACACTGGACGATCTCATCTCCTGCCTTTTCACCGGTATTGCGTACTGTGACCGTTACGCCAAGTGCGCCCTCAAGCTTCGCAATACTGAGTTCTTTGTAGCTGTAGCTTGTATAAGATAATCCGTATCCAAAGGGATACAGCGGCTCCACCGGAGCATCCAGATATTTTGACGTAAACTTGGACTTGCCGCCCGGTCTTCCGGTATTCGTATGGGCATAGTACATCGGACATTGCCCTGTGGCAGCCGGAAACGTAGTCGTCAGCTTGCCGGACGGATTCACATCACCAAGGAGTACATCCAGAACCGCGTTTCCTGCCTCCACTCCCAAATGCCATGCTTCTACGATTGCCGGAACCGTCTTATCAAGCTGCGAAATTGCCAAAGGCCTGCCGTTAAACAGAACCGCGATCACAGGTTTTCCTGTTGCCGCCAGTTCTCTGACCATGGCAAGCTGTTCCGGCGGCAGCGTAATCTCCGCCCTGCTGGCAGCCTCCCCGCTCTCTTCCTTCATTTCACCAAGCACTGCCACAAGCACATCGGATTCTTCTGCGGTCTTTTGCATATCGGCGCTGTCCGCACTGTACCGGTAGGATATTTTACGGGCTTCAAGCGCCTCTGTCAGGCTTACGCAGTCGTCGGGATTGGCTCCGATGGCCCATGCTCCTGTCATCTGGCCTTTGTCGGCTGCAAGAGAACCGAATACACCGATCCTGGTACCGGAAGCAAGCGGCAGAATACTGTTTTCATTCTTTAAAAGCACAATGGATTTTCCCGCCGCTTCTCTTGCAAGCGCACGATATTCCGGCTTCAGCATGGTTCTCTGTTCTCTTTCCTTATCTGTCCGGTAAGGATTGTCAAAAAGTCCCAGTTCAAATTTAATGCGTAATACATCCCCGACAGCCTCGTCCAGTACAGTTTCCTCCACTTCGCTGCTTTCCACCAGTTCTTTCAGATGTTCTATGTAAGAATTGGAGGACATATCCATATCCATTCCTGCTATAACAGCCTGCTTTGCCGCCTCTCTTTTATCTGCGGCGATGCCGTGAGCCACGCACTCGGCAATGGCGTTGGAATCGCTGATGACCAGCCCGTCAAACTGCCATTTTTCCCTGAGCACATCCCGCAGCAGCCAGGAATTTACCGTACACGGCACTCCGTTAAGGTCGTTAAAGGCCGGCATGACCGCTCTGGCTCCGGCTTCAATACATGCCTGATAGGGCGGCATGTATTCCTCCCAGAGTCTCTGCATGGACATATCCACCCGGTTATAATCACGTCCTGCTTCCCCTGCTCCATAGGCCACGAAATGTTTCACACAGGCTGCCATTGCATCCTCTTTTGCCAGATCGTCTCCCTGAAAGCCTTTTACCTTTGCAGCGCCGTAGGCGCTGTTCAACAGGGCATCTTCTCCCGCGCCTTCACTCACGCGTCCCCATCTTGCGTCCTTTGCCACATCCACCATGGGCGCAAAGGTCAGATGCACGCCAGCGGCCGTGGCTTCTTCTGCAGCCACTCTCGCCGTTTTTTCCCACAGCGCCGGTTCCCATGCGCAGCTTTCCGCCAGCGGGATCGGGGTGACTGTACGGAATCCATGGATCACATCATAGCCAAATAAAAGGGGAATCCCAAGCCTTGTTTCTTCCACGGCGATCTTCTGCAGACGGTTGACCGTATCAGCGTCTCCGATACCGTTATAAGAGCCCACTCTTCCTGCTCTTAAATCCTCTTCATGAAAGTCCTGTTCCGCTGTTCCCATTAACTTATCAAATTCTTCCTGGGAAATCCTTCCGTCAAACATCATGTCCAGCAGTTCTTCAAAGCTGACCTCAAAAGCTCCCACCAGAGACGGACCGCACTGCTGAAGCTGTCCCACCTTTTCTTCCAGAGTCATTTTCTTTAAAAGCTTTTGTATCTGTTTTTCGTAATCTTTTTTCATATAACCTCCTTGTTCGCCTACATTCAAGACTCGCCTACGAATCTTGGCGGGGGATTGACTCCCGCCGCTGATACAGATTTGTTACTTTCCTCCTATAGAGACGGGAGTCATCCTATATCTGATATAAGTAGCTTCCGGCTTTTACCACAATTTCCTGCTGGCCCGGCAGCCGGATCTGCGCTTCCCCTCCAAAGGGAACTTTTATTTCGTAGGAAACTCTGCCGTCTTCTCCATATGTCCAATTGGACTCATAGGTTCCGGCTGCTGTGTCAAGCCTGCATTTTGCAAAGCCAAGCCTGCTGTCCGGATGTGGTTCTATGATCGCCTTTCTGAATCCGGGTTCCATCTCACGGATTCCGCAGGTATATCCGTACATCCATGCCTCAATACTTCCGTAGCTGTAATGGTTCAGGCTGTTCATCCCCTCCGGATTCATATGTCCGTCCGGCAGTACGGAATTCCAGCGTTCCCAGATAGTAGTGGCTCCCAGATCTACGCTGTAAAGCCATCCCGGATAATCCTCATTCAGCAGCAGATCCACTGCCTGGCCGTGATGTCCTGTTTCTGTCAATGCGGGACAAAGTATCGGCGTCCCCACAAACCCTGTGTTTAAATGATTCCGATTGTCCGTCACCCTCCGGGACAGGGCGTTTCCTTCTTCTGCCGCCCTGCCGTCCGTAATGCCGAACATGACCGCAATGGCCGAGCCTGTCTGTGTATGGCACAGGCAAAGCCCGTTCTCATCAAAATATTTCTCAAGGAGCGCGCTTTTGATCTCCTGCGCAAGCTTTCTATATTCTGCGGCATCCCCGGCATATCCCAGTATTTCGGCTGATTTCGCGATAATATCCGCATCCCTGTAATAATAGGCGCTTGCAATATAAAGCGGATCGGTCGCTCCGAAGGGACCGGGCTGTTCATTATCCAGTGCAAGCCAGTCTGCAAAATGGAAGCCGCTTTTGATCAGATGTCCGCCCTCTTCCGCCTCTTCCAGTTTTCTTTCATAGTCCACCCACGCTTTCATTCCCGGATAAGTTTCTGCAAGCAGAGTTTTGCTTCCATAGTGAAGGTACACGTTCCACGGAATGATCACGCCTGCATCCGCCCATGGACAGCTTCCGCACTCCGCGATCATTCCCTGCTTGATACGCGGCACCACATTCGGAACCGCTCCATCTGTGATGCTCTGCTCTGCCCGCATATCCCACAGATATTTCCGGTAAAACGCCGGCATGTACATGTTATAGCAGGCGGTTTCTGAGAATACCTGGGCATCTCCCGTCCAACCAAGACGCTCGTCCCTCTGGGGACAGTCCGTAGGAACGTCCAGGAAATTATCCTTCTGCCCCCATAAGGCATTGGAAAACAATTGATTTACCTTCTCATTTCCTGTGACGATCCAGCCAATCTGGTCAAAATCGCTGCGCAGGTGAAAGGCGGTAAAGTGATACGCTTCACACTCCTTCGGAAGGGCTTTCCATCCTTCCCCGGGCATCTGAAGCTCTGCCAGCATATACCGAAAGCCATAGAAGGTAAAATGCGGCCTTACATGGGCTCTCCTTCCATTTGATATGTATATAAATTCCGTCTTTGCAAGACGCAGGTTTTCATGGTAAAAGCATCCGTCCTGCAGAATCTCACAGGCGGTCAGACGGAGCTTTGCATCCTTTGGCAGAGCGCTGTCAAACTCTGTCCATCCTGTCAGGTTCTGGCCAAAATCAAGGATGGTTTCTCCCTTTGGCGATGTGATCACCTCCACCGGGCGGAAGGCTTCCTTCTTCACAATGGGAAGGTTATAACGGTCTGTCAGCGGGCCGCATTTTTCCGGCGCCGCACATACAGCCGGGCAGCCTGCCACTGTATCTTCCAGCCTTGCGTCATAAATCTCCCCGTCATAGATCCCGCTGAAGGCAACCGGCGAGATTCTGCTCATCCATCCTTCCCCGGTTGCCGCACAAAGCTCTCCGTCCACATATAATTCCGCGATTGCATACAGCCTGTCCCCGTATAAATTGGGGATTCCTCCGTCAAATCCAAGGCGGCTTTTAAACCACCCTTCCCCAAGCCAAAGCTCTATATGATTCTCTCCGTCAATGAGATATTCCGTGACATCATAAACACTGGTCTGCAAGTGAAAATCATAGGAGTGATAACCCGGCGCCAGATACTCGCCTCCCACCTTCTGCCCGTTAATATAGCATTCATAAACCCCAAGGCCGCACAAATACAGGCGTGCTTCTGCAGCCTTATGCACTTCAAAGTTCTTCTCAAGAATGTAACCTGCCATGGAATCCGTATCCACGATTTTCTCACCCGGCGTGATCCACCTGCCCGTCCATTCCTCATTCATTTTTCCTGTTTCAAAATAACTGGAGGCTTCCGCCTTTTCCCCGCTGTCCGCCGTCACGGAAACAGTCCAGTCATATCGTGTTCTCGGCTCCAGAATTAACCGCACCGGATAGTCCAGGCTGTCGGCGTTTGCATCTCTGCCGCTGTCATATAGGATTTCCGTTCCTTTTCTTACTGTGATTTCCGCATACTTCTGCATTTTCCCTTGCTGTGCCTCTTCCACCTTCCATGAAAAAGACGCCGGATCGTAGCTGTAGCCCTTTGGCTCTTCTATATGATTCACTCGCAACTCTGTTATCTTCACCGTATACCTCCTCAAAATCAAAACCCGGATAAAATACCATAAAAGCAAAACGGAACTTCACATCCTGCTTTGCTGCATGCTCATGCTTTTGCTATATACTCATGCTTTTATTTTACTGGTTCCCCTGAAGATAAAACATAGTGTTTTTTTTCCAAAATCCGACATATTATAATGTGATGGTAACAAGGTCGGATACTATCTCCGTCATCGAGTCAAATACCCTATGCAAGCATACGGGGCGGAAAATCTATTATATTGATTTTGAATGCAACCAATATATGGATGAATGGAATTTTGAAAACTGGGGGATTAAATACTGGTCGAAAACACCGGAGTTTTTGGCCTATGCAAAGACGCATCAGCAGCTATCTCATTAACAGTTGAAAAAACAGTACAATACCGTTACAATGATTATCAGATAGTTTATAATCTTCAGGATTACCCGATGCTATAAACAAATATCATAAAAAGGCGGTGAAACAGAATGAAAACCTTTAACACAACTGCCGTATGCATACCGGACCGTCATTATATGGTTGATCTGACCACAAGACTGGATGCCATTAAGGCCATGGTAGATGACGGAAAATATTTTACCATCAACCGCGCCCGCCAATATGGCAAGACCACAACACTAAAAGCGCTGGAAAAATATCTGGCGCCGGATTATATCGTGATCAGCCTGGATTTTCAGAATTTAGATCACGATACCTTTGAAACAGGAGGAACATTTTCTCAGGCTCTGGCCAGATTGTTGATGGATGCCAGCGAGTTTAAAAATATACCAATCCCGGAAGAATTTTTAGGCTCCTTTCAGAAACTTGATGAACGTAATCCCGATACAGTTAAAATGGATGAGCTTTTCAGAATATTCAGAAGATGGTGCAAATCCTCTCACAAACCCATTGTTCTGCTCATTGATGAAGTGGACAGCGCAGCAAATAATCAGGTGTTTCTTGATTTTCTTTCACAGTTGAGAGCCGGCTATATTGACAGGGATACAATTCCAACATTTCATTCCGTTATCCTTGCCGGGGTGACTGATGTAAAAAATCTCAAACGGAAACTGCGGCCGGAGGAATCACACAAATTAAACAGCCCATGGAATATTGCGGCAGATTTCAATATTGATATGAGTTTTTCAGCGGAAGACATTAAAGGAATGCTCAAAAGTTATGAAGCAGATCATCACACGGGAATGGATATAGATAAGATTGCACGGCTGATTTATGACTATACCGACGGCTACCCTTTTCTGGTTTCCCGTATGTGCCAGTACCTCGGTGAAAAAATGCCCGGAACCGCAAGATTTCAGACAAAGGCAGCTTCCTGGACATCAGATGGCGTAAATGAGGCGGCACGGCTGATTGAGGGAGAATCCAATACTCTCTTTGAATCTATGATAGGAAAGCTGTATGACTATCCGGAGCTTGAAAGTATTATCCGGCGGATTCTCTTTAATGGCGAGGACATTCCATATAATCCATTAGAGCCTTCCATCTCTCAGGCTGTGATGTACGGATTTGTCAAAGAAAAAAATGGAAAACTTACCGTTTCCAACAGGATTTTTGAAACGGTATTCTACAATCTTTTTCTTACAAGTCAGGAAATGCAGAAAACAGAAATATGGAAAGCCGCTAACAGAGAAAAATATCAGTTCATTGAAAATAATCAGTTAAATATGGAACGGATACTGGAACGGTTTGTGGTTACCTATAATGATATTTACGGTGACAAAGGCGAAAAATTCACAGAAGAGGAAGGGCGAAAATATTTTCTTCTTTATCTGAAACCGATCATTAACGGAACCGGAAATTATTATATTGAGGCCCGAACAAGAAACAACGAAAGAACCGACATTATCGTCGATTATCTGGGAACGCAATATGGCATCGAATTAAAAATATGGCATGGAAATAAATCAGGCATTTAAACTCTATATTCTTATAAATACAGTATTTTTCACTGTTTAATTCTACAGGAAAGCATTCAAAAATGCAGGAAGCCCGTATGGGACACACTTCCTGCATTTTTCTTAACTCTAATGTTCAGCACAAAGCTTTTCTTAGATTAATGGCTCCCGGAATGGGATACCAATTTCTTTCTTTTCTTTAAAATTCCACCGACGCTTCCTTCAGATCCTTTCCGGAAACTGTTACTTTTATCTTTCCGGCCTCTCCGGTCAGCTTCAAAACAGCCAGTGCGTGTCCTTCGCCCGCCGTTGTTTCGGGAAGCTCATACCCTTTCCGGTGAAGGGCCTTCACTCCGGCAAATGCAAGAAGCTTTGCAGGCCCATGGATCTGAATGGATAGCGGGGCATTTGAATCTGCCGCAAGCACCCCGTCCCCATCCAGAATGTCCACATTGACAAAGGCAAGCGTTTCATATTTTTCCAAATCCAGCTTAATTACTTCTGCTTTTTGGGAAGACTTCAGAGAAGTCCGTCCGATTTCCTTCCCGTTTTCATAGGCAACCGCAAGAAGCTCGCCCGGCTCATACACCGTATGGAACTGTGTCTCAAAATTTGTCTCCTTCCCGCACGGCTGTACGCCAAGGGATCTTCCGTTTATAAACAGCTCCGCGCTGTCTCCGCCGCCGTAAACCTGAATCATGACAGGCTTTCCTTCCTGGCCCTCATAGGAATAATTAAAAGTACAGTCTGTATAACGCCATGGGCCAAAGTTACGCGGGCTTCCATAGCTTGCCGGATCCTGAACCGCAATACACGGCTTCTTTGTCAGCCCGAACACGATCTCCCTGTAATAAGATACGGGACGGCGGTTTCCGATGATGGAGATATCTCCGCCTGTATTCATAAGATCCGGATATACCGATGATACTTCTCCAAGGTAATCCCACCCTGTCCAGGTAAAATCCCCTATGACAGCCGGACAGCGCATAATGGTATCCCAGTTTTCTGCAATCTGTTTTGGATATGTTTCAGTTCCCACCATTACACGGTCTGCATATTTTTCCGCGTCCATCAGATATCTGGAGGTCATATAATTATATCCGATGACGTCCATGGTCGTCTCAAGCTTTTCCAGAATCCCTCCCAAAATCGGATGGGAAACGATTCCCGGCATATTATTCTCCATGGCTGCCATAAACACATTGACATCTCCCCTTCCGGTATCTGCTTCTCCGTTTGTAATATCATCTACGATCTGAGCCAGGGCATCCCCTGCTGCAAAAGCGCCGTTAATACCGTTGGTCGTATAACGGGATGGATCCAGTTCGTGAAATTTATCGCTTAACATACGGCTGGTTTCAAAGCCCTTTTCCGTACAGATTTCAAAAATTTCATTTCCGGTAGAATATAAAATCACCGACGGGTGATTATAGTCAGCCTCCACCATATGTTCCATATCGCTTTCCCAGTTCCGCTGAAAATCAATGGAATAATCGTAGCTTACCTTACTCTTATTCCATACGTCCACCAGCTCGTCCATCACATAGACTCCCAGTCTGTCGCATGCACGAAGAAGCGCCTGAGACGCCGGATTATGGGCGGAACGGATGGCGTTAAAGCCTGCCTCCTTCAGCCTTTTTACCCTGCGGTATTCGTAATCATCATAGGTTGCTGTTCCCAGAATCCCCTGATCGTGGTGAATACATGCGCCCCGGAGTTTCACATTTCTTCCGTTCACGCGAAGGCCATGGCGGCTGTCCACGGTAAGCTTCCTCACACCGGATACGATTTCTGTTTCATCCAGCGCTCCCAGATCGTTGGATACGGTAAATGTCACTGTATAAAGATTGGGTTCCAGTTCATCCCAAAGCTTCGCATGTTCAAGATACACATTCTTACGGAACTCCAGTTCCCGGCGGCTGTTTATTCTTACAGGATAGCTGTTATTCACCGCCGTATTGCCGTCAGCATCCCTGATTGTCACAGCTGCTGTCACCGTATCTGCGTTCAGGCTGTCGTTATATATCCGGGCAGACACGCACACCAGCGCGCCGTCGGCATCTGCATCCAGAGTCGTCATACGCAGCCCGTATGGTCTTACATAAATGCTTTTCCCATGAATCAGGTAAACATCACGGTAGATCCCGGCGCCGCTGTACCAACGGCTGCTTCTGGTTCCGCATTTCACCGCGACCAGAACCGTATTCTGCTCTCCGTATTTCAGATAATCTCCGATTTCTACGGTAAAATCCGTATATCCATATGCGCTTTCTCCCACCTTGGACTGATTTACAAATACACTGGCATTGCGGTATATTCCCTCAAACTGAAGCATCACATGCCCGCCCCGGTATTCCTCCGGAACAAAAAACTGCTTATAGTATTTATATTCTCCCCCGTCGATATTACCGGTATAGCCTCCGTTTACTGCTCCCTGCTTCTGTTCCTCATGAAACATAGCGTCATGGGGCAGCTCTACATCCACCGCTTCCTCCGGTACCCGGAATACCAGTTCAAACGGGTCTGAATCCTTCCATAACTTCCAATTACTGTTAAACTTTATCTTTTCCATTCTGTACCTCCATGCTTTCCGAACCTGCGATTATAGTTTTATTATCCATGCTCATGGCTTCATTTTCTGTAATCATAGCTTCACTATCCGTACTCATATTTTCATTATCCATGCTCATGGCTTCATTCTCTGCGCTAACAGCTTCACTATCTGTACTTATAACTTCACTATCTGTACCTATGGCTTCTTTATCTATAGCTTCACTATCTGCGCTTATATTTTCATTTTATAATCATCTTCCGGAAAAAGGTACCATATTTTTTTATCTGTATCCGACATTTTATCAGATTAATCGGACGTCACTGTTTTGTCTTTCACATTTCTATCTGCACTTTGATTTCTTCGTTATCCGGAGTCGTCAGGACGTCAAATGCATCCTTCCCGTTCTCCAGGGAATAGGTGGAAGTAACCAGATCCTCAACGGTAAGTTTTCCATCCGCAAGCATCTGCGCCGCCTCTGCCATTTCTGTAGTAAACATATAGCTTCCTACAAAGCTCAGGCCTCTTCCTACGATTTCCATAGGGTCGATCTCTACCTTCCCATGAGCCAGCGCTACCAAAACACTGATGCCTCCGTTTCGCACCATCTGGAAGGACTGATTGATCAAAAATTCTCCTGCCGCATTGATAACACGGTCTGCGCCGTACCCCTCTGTCAGCTTCTTCACTTCCTCCACTACATCTGCTGCCCTGGGATTGATAACATAGTCCGCACCGCATTCTTTTGCTTTCTCCAGACGTTTGTCAATAATATCTGATGCGATTACCGTAGGTACGCCAAGCGCTTTCAGGAACTTCACAATGAGAAGTCCGATAGGCCCCGCTCCCAGAACAACAACGCTCTTCTCATCCTCTGTATGTCCTTTTTTTGCACAGGCCAGCGTCACACCGCATGGCTCCAGAAGGGCTGCCGCTTTGTATGACACATTATCGGCGATAGGTACTACCATCCACTCCGAAACGGTCACATATTCCCGCATCCCTCCGTCTGTCTGTGTTCCGCCGATGGCGGTTCCCATGCTCTTTCTGTTGCCGCAAAGGTTCCCTTCTCCGCGTTTACAGAAGAAGCAGTCTCTGCACGGAACCATGGGATTCACGGTTACTCTCTGTCCCACCTGATATAAACCTGCGTCCTCTCCAACTGCTGTAATATCCCCGGAAAACTCATGTCCCAATACAAGCGGCGGCATAAAACGGTCGGACGCATGCCTGTATGCTCCCAGATCCGATCCGCAGATGGATACGGTATGTATTTTTATCTGTACCTCTCCCTTTTGGGGCGCAGGTATTTTTCTCTCTTCTATTGTTAAAACCCCAGGTCCCTGATAGACCAATGCTTTCATTTTATTTTCCATTTTTTCGATTCTCCTTTCACAAAGATCAGCAGGACCATTGCCGGACCTCTGCAGAACAGTATCCACAACGTCAGGTTTGTTTTATACGCAATCCGGTGCGAAATTTCGTTTGCAGAAACCCAAATGTCCTCTGGTAAGCTGCCCTAAATAGAGTTATAATAAAGATATCCAGAAAAATCAAGGAGGAAAGTATTTATGAAAGACAATAACTGCGGATACTGCCAGGGCGGGGAATTACTGGCAAAATTCGGAATCAAGATCTGCGACCTGAAGGTCAGCCAGTTGATCCTTTTCAAAGAGCAGAGCAAACCCGGAAGATGTATTGTCGCTTACAAGGATCATGTCAGTGAAATCGTCAACATCAGTGAGGAAGAACGGAACCTCTTCTTTGCCGATGTCACCAAAGCCGCTAAAGCGATCCACGCCGCCTTCCATCCGGACAAGCTGAATTACGGCGCATATGGCGACACAGGCTGCCACCTGCATATGCACCTGGTACCCAAATACAAAGATGGAGATGAATGGGGCGGCGTCTTCCAGATGAACCCTGACAAGGTTTACCTCACTGACGAAGAATACGCAGAAATGATCGAAAAGATCAAGGCAAATTTATAGAACGGCCAAAAGACCTTACAGTTCAGCAGGAACTGTAAGGTCTTTCACCAGAGATTTCTCAGCCGATCAACACCTTTTTCCCCTCAAAGGCAAATCCATAATGCCGAATCCTCTCTTTGGGGATTCCGCGCGCAATAAGCTCCGCATCGTAATTCATATCATCAATCTGCTTTAACGCTTCCCGCACTGTTTCTGACAGGTCTTTTTCAGATGCCTTGCGGACTTTAAATTCAATAATATATGCCGGGATTCTTCCGGTTTTAGGCTCCAGCATCACATCATACCGCCCCAGGCCGCTTTCACGGTTTGAAATAATGCGATACTGATCAGACAGATCTACGATCAGTCCCAGAACGAAGCCATGATAAAAACGTTCAGGCTCCGTGTTCTCCGAAGGCATCTTCCCTGTATCAAAATAACTAAAAGTTTTCATTGCGATCTGATTCATGTATTCATTCATATATTCCAGATCATTGGCCATCAGAGCCTTTATAAAATCATTATACCTGGTGTTGGCATTCTTAAACCATCCGTTGATCATATTCCGGAACATTCTCTTCACTTCAAAATTTGTTAAAGACAAATGATATACATCATCCAACCCAACCTTTGGTTCCTCATCCACTCTCAGATATCCGGAAGCCAGAAGCAGGCTCCAGATAGCGGTAATACTATAATCCAACTGGCTGAATACGATCTCTTCATCAATACTTGTCTCTATTTGCTTTCCTTCCATGAGATCCTCCATAGCCACCTTGATATCCGCCGGGCCGGACTGGATCAGCCTGCCTACAAGAGAATTCTCACTTGTATTTGCCCAGTAGGTCTTTAGCTTTTTTTCTTTAAGAAAAGATGTAATCGACCATGGATTATAAATATCGCTGTGCCCTCCAAAATTGAACCCATCGTACCATTCCTTCACACTATCCTTCCATTCTGGCATACCCTGATCGTCCAGGGCTTCAAATACCTCCTGCTCTGTGAAACCAAACGCCGCAGCGTAACGCTCTGTGGTAGTTGTAATAACAGCAAGGTTATTAAGATCCGAAAAAATGGATTCTTTTGATACTCTTGTTATTCCTGTCAGAATAGCTCTTTCCATATATGGATTTGTCTTAAAAGCCGCATTAAAAAGACTTCTGATGAAGGAAACCAGTTCATCCCAATAACCGCCCACATAGGCTTCCTGCAGAGGAGTATCATATTCGTCCAGCAGAATGATCACATGTTTCCCATAATAGCGCGAAAGAAAATCCGAAAGGAAATTCAGCGACACTGACGCATCGGAATCGTCCATCTCTGCTGAAACGCGATGAAAATAATCCAGTTCTTTCTCATCCAACAGTCCTCCTGCCTGCAGAAAATTATATTTAGAATATAATCTTGTCAATATCTGGCATATTTTCTTACGTGTGGTCTGATAATCTTTCCCCTTTACACTGGCAAAAGACAGGCTGATGACCGGATAAGTCCCCTGTAATTCTCTGTACTTCTCTTCCTTCCATATACTGAGTCCTTCAAACAGATCCTGTCTGCCTGCATATTGATTGGAAAAAAACATCTCAACCATACTCATATTCAAGGTCTTTCCAAAACGCCTGGGCCGGGTGATAAGAGTTACATTATCCCCATTCTCCCACCATTCTTTAATAAAACCTGTCTTATCAATATAAAAATAATTATTCTCCCGAAGATAGGCAAAGTCCTGAGTACCTATGGAAATTATCCTCTTCATAATGTTGTCACCACCCTTTCCCGATTATTGCGTATCCCTCACCAACTGAAAAGACCTTACAGCCTGCCCAACAGGAACTGTAAGGTCTTTCACCAGAGATGTCATATCTGTTTCTTTATTTCCAGATATCTTTCATAAGACTCTTCCAGCTTTTGGCAGGCTTCTTCCGGAGTAATATGAAAATTCTTTACGATCTTATCCACATCCTCTGCAAATCGTTTATCATCCGCTTTTTTTGTAGCTTTTTTTGCCGCTTCCTCTCTCTGTACCTCAATATCCATTTCGTAATCATACTCTGCCATTAACATATTTACCACCTCGCTGCTCTTTCTTAAAAGATATTCTGCAAGAATGCCCTTCCCGATACATTCTTTTACTTTCTTAAGTATACACTGTTCTGCGGGTGATGTAAAGATTTCCGTAAATCTATTCCGCGACAGCCATCAAGGCTATTCCTTCTTTCCCGGGCAGCGCCGGCTCAATTTTTCCTTTTACGCCTGTATATACTACCTTCCGGGTCATTTCCCAGATGTCGATGACCTCGATCCGATAAGTATGGTCTTCCGGCAGCGTCCATGTGGTCATGCCGCAGCACCGACGTCCGAAATACTCCAGAAACACCTGATCTCCCACATGCCCGCGGCATACGCTGTCTTTTACCCTCATACTTTCCTGCTGCTCTTTCGGCATTGCCTCCATCAGATTTTTCAAAATAGAAAGCCCCTGTTCCATGGTTGTGACTTTGATCTGAATATAACGGAAGGTTCTAAACAGAAACGGAACATACACCTCCGGTTTTTCTTTTGTCCCATATCTGGTCACATGATATTGATCCACAGGTCCCTGCAGCCGGCCGCTCCTGTGATCTGTCCTGTCTCCCTTGATCGGCGGCAACGGACGTTTTCCCACAGGCGTAATCATATCAGGCTGCGGAATTCCATAGCATTCTGAATATAAAATTTCTATTTTTGCATCACGCCCGCCGGATACGCCAAGCATCGGATAACCGCACATCTCTTCCCCGGCAGAGAGCTCCACAATCTGAGTCGTATGCGCGGGAATTTCCACCTCCGCCTGACCATGCAGCATTTGATTCCACTGCTCCATCAGCAGTTCCTTTGTCCCGGCGGATGCGTCTCTGATACATACTGTCTCACAGAACCTGCTCTTTTGATGCTCCATAGGCGGAATGGTTCTGTTCTTCATATGAAACGGAGCTACAGGCTTTTTCGTCTCGAAAAAAGTATATGGCTTTGCTTCCTCCCAGCCGCTGTCGTCAAAACCGGTCTCCATCCATCTGATACAGCGGTCACATTTCTATACGCTCTCTGAACCATGAATGGAAGCCGGATTAAAAGGTTCCTTCCTTAGCTGAATGTGGTCGGCAACATAATATTTCCAACCGCTTTTTCCGTCCAGTTCTTTATCGCCTGCATCTCCCGTGCAGTCCGAAGTCGTTTCCTCCCGCAGATCCTCCACATAAAGGCAGGGAAACGGACTGTAATATAAACTGTCGTTTCTCTTTGCGCTGTTTTCCGGATAATATAAGACCTGCACAGCCGCTGTATTTTTGCCGTCCCTGAGAAATCCGGCGATACCTGCTGTGTCAGCGTAGGTTGCTTCTATTGTTCCCTTCTGGGGACCCTCCTGAACAAACACACCGTTAATATACAGCTTATACCTGCAGTTCGCTGATATCTGGAGCCTGTCTCCTTTATGAAATTCTTTTCTGAAATATACGATACAGGGGGAGTCTCTCTTCACTCGTTCCCAATCATTTATCCATATCCAATTACTCAATAAAAAATCCGTATCCATTTGTTCTCCCTCTCTGTCTTTTCTAATTCCAAACCCAATCCCTGCATATCTGATATAAAGCGGAAATTCCCATTCCGCGGTAAAGTCATTCTAACATTTTGAACTATAGAAAAACATACAGATTTTAAACCTCTTATTTTCATTTCAGAACTTTTGTTTCCCAGAGAATCATTAACTGCCGCTTACATCCGTGCCGACTTTGAACAGTCCGCCTTTATCTCCCGGAAATATTTCTGCGTAAACTGAATATTACGGATACTCCCGTACAAAATTCTCCCCCGGTACTAATTCCGTTCTTTTTCCGGACGGAAGGAGCAGTTCCCCATACAGCTTTTCGGGCAGTACTACCAGATAGGTTCCCTGTTTCTTATTAAAGGAAAAAGTAATCTCCCCTTTCGGGGTAACGGTTGTCCCTTCAAGCGTATTCAGATATTCCAGATGCGGCTGTACCACTGCAGTTTCCCATCCGTCACCGCCCATCCGGATACCTGCCATTGTCCGGATAAATTCATAAATGGGAAGGGCGCTCCATGCGTGGCATTCGCTTCTTCCATTCTCCGGCTCTTCCGGACACGTAGTACATTCCCAGTCGATGAGGCGGATCCATTTTTTCAGCAGCTTCTCCGTATATTCATAAATACCTGCCCATTCAAACGCCCGGAACAGCTCATACCCTGTTGAAAAAGAACACTGAAGAATCTGCGGATCATCCATGGTTCTTTTCAGAATTTCCGCGGCTTTTTCTTTCGGAACCATTCGGTTCAGTACTGCCCATGCCTGGGCATGCTGTGTATATTCACAGATTTTTGGGCCTTCCCTGTATAATCCTTTTTCTTCATCCCAGCAAAGTTCCTGGACTCCGTCAAGGATTTTCTTCCTGCGCTCCCGATATTCCACGGCTGTTTCCTTTCTTCCCGTCACTTCATAAATATAGGCTCCGCTTTGCAGCGCACATGCGTACATAAGATTTATGATAGAGGAAGGTCCGTGAAGCGCAGCCGTAGGAACGCCCATATGATCCTTCCATTCCTTCTGCCAGTCAACAAACTGCCAGTATCCAAGGTTTTCCACCAGGCCGCTTTCACCGATGTGCCTTTGACAATATTCCAGAATTGCATCCACATCGCTCCGGTATCTTCTCAAAAGCTCCTGATCTTTTGTCTGACGGTAAAATTCCTCCAAAAGAAAAATATAATAAAAAGAAAATGTGGATATGACCTGAGGGAAGCCGCTGGGATATTTTCCCTGAACCAGACCGTCCGGAAGCATGGAACAATGAAAATCCTTAATTGCTTTTTTGGCCAGACTGATGTCGTCGCTTACAATGTAGTTAAACAACATCTGCAGGCGGGTGTCCATAACAAACTGCATCTGTTCGTAAAAAGGACAGTCCATATAGGTTTCCATCATACAGTTCTGCAGCGTCCTCACGCAGATTTCCCACAGCTTTTCCACCCAGGGCTGATCCGCTTTTATACTGCCTCTGGGATGTAACGGATATCCTGTTTTCCGCATCACAGGCATGTGCAGGATCACAGCTTCGCTCTTTGTCTGAATATGAAGCTTTATAAACCGAAATGTCCGATACCAGAATGGCTCGTATATAACCTTTTTTCCATTCAGGACGACCTTATCGGTAAGTCCTTTCAGTACTCCCCGCTTTGCATCTGTACGCAGGATTTCCTTTCCGGTCGGGCAGGTATATTTCTCGCAATAGGTAATGTGTACCTCCGCACCGTTGCCTTTCTCAAACAGATATTTCAGATAAGCATTGGAATGCACGCCTGCATCCAGGATAATTTCCCATTCTTTCCATGCCGGAATCCGTATCTCTCCATCCGGGAAGGCTCCTGACAGGTCTCCGGTAAAATCCTCTTCCCGCTCATACAGCAGCGGGATTTCCCGCTTCTCCAGCCGATGGCTGCCATACAGCCCTACCTTTTCCTCAAAGTCTCTCACAACCTTTCCCATATCGGAGGGCTCTGCCCACCCGGAATCGTCAAAATCCGGATTTTTCCAGTCAGACGGGCTGTTTCGGAAATCAATTTCCTCTCTGACCGCCCCGAGATTTGCTGTAGCCTCATCTCCAGCCCTGAGAAAAAAGCTTCCGTCTAAAAATACTTTCCATGGCGCCTTTCCCGTTGTAATAGTTCCCGCATCCTTTCCTTGGGAATCCTTTACTACACCTTCAACAGCAAGACGGTGTCCTCCCGGAAGAGATGCCACTGCCAAAATGGGCGCCCGTTCCTCATATTGCCCTGAAACCGCATTCTGGTCACACAGCAGAACCTGTACGGCCAGAACGTTTTTTCCTTTTTTCAGATAACTGCTTAAGTCCACTGTCTCATAATAATGACGGTACCTGTCGCCTTTACACGGCCCGGACAGAACAGGGTTTCCATTTATCCATAACCGATAACGTGAATTGGCAGTTATCACAGCCTCCAGCATCCCTGCATCCGAAAGCTCAATACCGCACCTGTAATAGGCAAACCTTCCGTTCATATCTCCCTGCAGGATGTTCCGTTTTTTTATTTCTTCTCTGGGTACGCCAAGCCAGACCGCATTCCTCCACATAGTTTTCCCTCCCGTATTACTATTGTGCTTCCAAAATCTTTTCACTTCAACTTTCCTTTGTTTTTGCATATTCTGAAGGCGTCCTTCCTGTTACGGACTTAAACACCCGGCTGAAATAAAGCTGATCCGCATATCCCACCATCTCTGCCACATCCCGGATCAGCAGTTCAGGCTGTGTTTCCAGAAGTTCCCTGGCTCTTTCCATCCGAATGGCTGTCAGATAGGCATTGAAGGATTTTCCGGCGTATTTCCGAAAAAGGCAGCTTATGGAGCTTTGGGAAATCCCAAATACCCTGCCAATATGATTCAGCGTCATGGTCTCATGAAGATGAATATTTACATATCTGCGTATCTGTTCAAAAAATTCCGGTGTATCGATCTTCTCAATGCCTTCTTTTCCGGGAAAAAGCAGTTCGTTTACACTCTGATACAGCATATCCATATTCAGCGCGTTATATAAAATATCCTCCAGAAGATATTCCGTATTTCCACTGTATTCCTGGTAGTTCTCACTCATCCATACAAAGTTGCATACCTGTCGGATCATATTTTGCACCTGTATTTCCGGAATCCGCCTTTTCTCAAAATCATCACAAAGCTTTTTCAGCTCCAGTGACGCTTTTTCATACTCTCTGTTATTTACATGATGCCAGACAGCCCAAAGCTCTGACCTCTGCTCTCCGGCAATTACAGAGCTGTTCTCTGTCTTCCCCGGATACAAAACCTGATCATGGCCATAGACAAGACTTTGTAAAAGCGTAACATACAATCCACGGACAGTTTCTGCCATTTCCTCTACAGGAAAGCAGCAGTCCTTCACAGCAACAGTGACAAAGCCGCCGTCTATCCTGTATTTTTCCCGGGCTTTCTTTACCAACGCCTGAAATTCACGCCAGCCGTCCACGCATTGTGCCGGGATCAGAAACAGGGCTTCGTTTTCGTCTCTTCCATACATGATAATCGATTCATGCCATGCTGAATAAACATCCGCCGCACCGGAAGTCTCAAATCTATGAGGCAGATTATTCCTCCTGATCAGAAATGCATAATAATCTTTATCTTCAAAGCCCTCTTTCAATTCCTCTTCACTGACATACACGCCGTGACACAATGACCGCAAAAGGGCTGTCCTGTTCAAAAAAGCCCGTTCATCTAATTTTTTCGCGGCTTTGTCCATAATTTCGGCAAATTCCATGGGATCCACCGGTTTCAGTATATAGTCGTGAACCTGATTTAAGATCGCCTGCTTGGCATATTCAAAATCGGAATAACCGCTGATGATCACAAATTCTGTCTCCGGCCGTTCCTCTTTGACCTTTTCGATCAGAGCAAGCCCGTCAAGCTCTGCCATTTTAATGTCGGTAATAATCATATCTGCCGGGATCTCCTTCAACATAAGAAGCGCTTCTTCACTGCTTCCTGCTCTTCCTGCGATCTCAAACCGATTACATTTTTTCTCGATAATCCTTCCGATATATTCCAATGCCGCAGGCTCGTCATCCACCAACAGTACCTTATACATCCTGAACCATCCCTTTCTCCTCGATCCATATGACAACTTTCGCCCCGCTTTCACTGTTCCCAACGGAAAAATGCATGTTATCCCCATACATATAATAATACCGGAGATAGGTATTCACTATGCCCATACCGCCAATCTGAAACTCCTTCAGCGACACATGATAATTTTCCTTTGCAAGCTCCATTTCGCGCTTCAGGCTTTGAAGCACTTCTTCAGAAAAACCAATTCCATTATCTTCCACCTCCAGAAAAATTCCGCCATTCTCCGTATAAGCCCTTACCCAGATTTTCATATGCCGGCTTCTTTTTTCAAACCCATGAGAAATACTGTTTTCTACAAGCTGCTGAAGGCCCAGCCGTGGAATATGCAATTCTTTCAAAGAATCCTGAATAATACACTCATACACAAAATTTTCCTGAAAACGTGCCTTTAAAAGATAAAAATAATTATCCAGATATTTTATCTCTTCTTTCAGAGGCGCGCTTTTCTCCGCCGTATTTGTGGAATAACGTAAAATTGCCCCAAGTTTGCTGCAGATTCTTCCAATCTCATCGTCGTTCAGCATCATCCCACGGTTTGCCACCACATTCAGGACATTATATATAAAATGCGGATTTACTCCTGCTGAAAGGGCGTCGAACTGTGCCTGAAGCTGAAGCTGAATTGCTTTTTTCTCTCTGGCAGCGGAATTGCCCAGCCGGATAAGAAGACGGCGGAAAGCCTCTCCAAGAGCATCCACCTCCATAATGTCCGACTCAAATTCAAATGGGGCGTCAATATTCTCCAATTCTCTTTTTTCTACCAGCATTTTCAGTTCCTTTACCGGAGCTGTCAAATGCCTGGATGAATAATATACATAACAGAGCATCCCCGAGAGAGCCGCCAGAAACATGACAAGAATCGGAAGAAAATCAGCAGCCTGTTCTTTTCGGATGCTTTTCAGGGAACGCAGGAAAAAAGCCGTACACCCGGACTGCTCTCCTACTGTCCGGATAGCCATTTCCCCGTCTACCGTAAGTACGGAAGCATCGCTTCCTTCAAAGCTCTGCCTGATCTTTTCCTGATATTCCGCATTTTCCTGCAAGGACGAAACCAAAACCCTTCCGTCAGGATCCGTCAGGAAAAAACGCTGGTCATCCGGAAATATCAGTTTTTCCATATCATATTCTATTTCGATATAAGTACCGTTGTAGCCCTTCATTTCCTGGACAAGTGAAATTACTTCACGCCCATTTTCACTCCATGATTCTTCATGGGGCTTCCAAATCCAATATATCTTCGAGCTTTCCGCGAGATTCTCTTCGTAATTTCCGTCGGCAAAAGCGGCAGCGGCTTTTTCATAGGGAAGCTTGCCATGATAGGATATGGCGATACCATCTTTATTAAAAAGCACTGCATTATTGAAATTAGTAGTCAGATACCATGCGCCCAAATGTGCTCTCACCGAATTGACCGCGCCCGCTGCCGCGGCATTCGTCACTCTGCCATCCTTAAGACGGCTTAAAATGTCCGCACTGTCAAGCACATCCTTTCCTGACAGGATGTAGCTGACGGCAAAACGCATCTTCTCAAAGGCGTTTTCGAACTCTTCCATCGCCTGTTCTCCGCTTTTTTGAAGCTCCTGACGTATTTCGTTCTCTTTTGCTTCCATTCGGTTGTGAAAATATACGCCGCAAAATATAACTGCCGCAGCCATGACCATCACGGCAAAAAAGCGGAACATTTTCCGGCTGTATGGTATCCTTTTGCTCACATCGCTTCCTCCCTCTGTAAACGCTGTCTCATTTTTCCTGTGTTCTCCTATCCCTTTACGGAGCCTGCCACCATTCCGGCTACGATCTGTTTATTAAAAATCAAAAACAAAATAAACATTGGAATAATAATAATTACTATATTCGCAAAAAGCAGATTATAGGAGCTGTGGAAATTACTGATATAATTGTATAAAGTCAATTGAACTGTTGAATTTTTATATCCCGGAAGGAAATATAAAGGGTTGGTAAAATCATTAAAAACAGAAACCGCATTCAGAATAACCACCGTAGAAGTTACGGGCTTTAAAAGCGGGAAAATAATCCTGCGGAATACCTGACCCGCACTGCAGCCGTCAATATACGCGGCTTCTTCCAGTTCTTTCGGTATAGTCGCCATAAATCCCCTGTACAGCATGATCGTAAAGGGAATGTACAGAGCAGTTTCTATCAAAATCATAGACGTCATTGTTTTGTAAATATGCATACCCTTCAGCATCCATATGGTAGGAAGGACAGAAGGCGGAAGCATCAGGCCGATCATCACCAGAATATTTGCAGCCGCAGTAAACCTGCTTTTTCTTCTCTGAATAACATATCCGGCCAATGAGCACAAAGCGATCAGGCAAACGACAGCTCCAACCGTAATCAGCGTGCTGTTCTTAAAAGCAAGCACAAGCTGATAATCATTATTTTTAAACACCTCCGCATAATTTTCCAAATGAATTTCTGACGGAAGGGAAAACTCCATACGGTTGGCTTCTTTCCTGTCCTTCAAAGAATTCAGTATCATAAATAAAAACGGCGTCACAAAAAAAATTGTCGTCAAAAGTACCGCAATGATTTCAATTATACCGCTTTGCATTTTTTTCTTCATCCCTGCAGCGCCTCCTCTTTTTTATACAGATAGTTCTGCAGCGGAAGTGCCAGAACCAGGATCAAAATCAGCATAATCACATTTCCCGCAGTGGAAAGGCCGTAATATCCTGCCGTATATTGCTTATAGATAATTGATGCCAGCGTATCCGTTGCATATCCCGGACCGCCTCCTGTCATAGCCCAGATCAGGTCAAAGCTTCGTATCCCTCCGATAAATGACAGAATAATAACGGAATTTCTTGAGCTGGCAGACAATGGAAGTGTAATATAACGAATCCGCTGCCATACGTTCGCACCGTCAATCTGGGCTGCTTCATAATAAGTGGTATCAATAGACTGTATTCCCGCAATGTAGATCACAGTCGCAATACTGAGTCCTTTCCATATATCTACCAGAATAACGGAATACAGTGCAATATCGCCGTCTCCAAGCCAGTTAATTCCCGAAATACTGAAAAATTCCAGGACATGGTTAATAAGTCCCTTTGTAGGATGCATTAAGCTTGCAAAGGTTGCTCCCACAGCAATGGTACTGACCAGATTGGGAAAGAAAACCGCAGAACGGATGTAGGTCTTGCTCCTGATTTTTCCACAGAGGAACAGCGCGATCAAAAATGCCAGGATCACCTTGCTTCCGCTGGTCAAAACAGAGTAAATCAGAGTATTTTTAATTCCAATGGAAAGAGACGGATCCGTTAAAAACATTTTATAATTATCCAGTCCGCAAAATCTGGCCGAGTCAAAATTCCAGACCGTCATACTGTAATAAACAGATATGATCGTCGGTATCATAAACATCACACAAAACACAGCCATAGCGGGAACCAGAAATCGATGGGGGTACATTTTTTCTTCTTTCATTATTAATCCCTCATAAATGAAAAGCGCGGAGCCGTCCTACGGGCGGCTCCTTCCACCATGCAGCATCTGACTGTAAAAGTGTTTCTCTAAATTACTCTTCCCAGTCAAGCCCAAGCTGTACTGCCATTTTATAGCAGTCAAGGTCATACTTTTCCGCCGCCTCCTGACCGGTTATCTGGCCATTTGAAACTTCTACGCAGATACTTTCGCATCCCGCTCCCTTTACAGAGGTTTCATATTCCTGTGCAAGCGCAGTGTCCCCATTATCAAAATATTCCTGCATCTGCTCTACTGCCGCAAACGGATCTCCCTTCAATTTATAACCTACAATATTAAAGGGACCTACCGGAGGCTGTGTTTCCGCATAAATGTCCATGCCTTCATCAGAAATATAATATTCCATAAAGCTTATGATATCTTCCATTTCGGCTTTTGCATCTTTATTCACATAAATTGCATTTGCAGGCCACACCGTCATCCCGTTGGAATCCGCATGGTCGCCCGGAACAGGGAAGAAGCCGATATTATCCACAGTTTCCTTGTCGTATAAAGAATAGATATTAGAAAGTGCCTGACTCTGCATGAAATAGTGAGCGCCGTCTCCCTCTGCAAGCATTGTGCATGCATCATCATATGTAGCCACTGCACAGTCTTCATTGTAATACGGAATTAAATCTTCGTACTTTTCAAAACTTCGAAGTGCGGCAGGCGTAGTAGCGTATTTTGCTTCCCCGGCTTCAAACTTTGCCGAAAAATCCGGTTCCTCCGCCACCACATTAAAATAGTCTGCCAAAAATACAAGCTGACTGGTCCATGTACTTCCAAAGGATCCGATCACTGCAGTCTTTCCCGCATCCTTAAGCGCGTCGCAATTTGCCAGAAACTCATCCCATGTTTTTGGAATTTCCAGTCCTAATTCCTCATACATTTCTTTGTTGTAAAGAACGCCTCCAACCTGCGAAGAAGACTGCGGAATGCCGTATATTGCACCGTCAACCGTAACAGATTCCTTAAAGTCCTTGTCCAGCTTATCAACAAGTTCTGTGTAGGATGAGAGGTCTGCAAAATATTGAGATGGATTCAACTTGGAAAGCAGCGCCCCGGAATTATAGAGGATAACATCCGGAGCCTCACCGCTGGCAAGAAGAGACCGAAAAATCGTCTCACCGCTCTCATCTGCGTAAGGCTGAGCTTCAATAGTAACTCCCAGCTTTTCTTCCGCCGCATCGCAAACCTGATTAAATGCATCCGGCACAAGCGAGCTCGGATATCCAACGGTAATCACCTTTTCCGCATCAGCAGATACCAAAACAGTACCTGCAGTATTCATACTTCCGACCATAGCCGCGCATAATATAAAGGACATCATTTTTCTTTTCATCTTTTTTCCTCATCTTTCTTAGAAAACAAATTTCGGATTCTCTTTACATCGATGTTTTAAGATGTCCTTATTGTAACAAAAAGCTTATCATCTCTCTATAGAATATCCGTCAAATCCATATGGAAAATTCAAGGAATCACATCCGCTTCCGAAAAAATTCTCTCTCACATTTAATCATTGTAATTATTTCTGTATGATGTTTAAAAAAGGAACCGGAGCAGAACGCCCCGGCCATTCCAGATGAAATTCAAGACCCGCTCCGTCAATATTTCTGACAGGCACCCTATATCTCATCCTTTTTCAACTGCTATTTTATGTATTGCTACCACAATTGCTTCTACTTCTGATGCTCGTTCCTCAACGAACTCTTTTTCTATGTCTGTTTGTTCTGCTGATGCATGATCTCGATCTAATTGGTGGGCAATTGCATTTCTCCGTTTGAACAATTCTGAACCACTCCATCTCCATATTTCTTTGATTCATTAATTGTATCTTTTTTAAAAGCTTCATGCATCACATTCTCGTATCCAACGCCGATCAAATTCAATTGATCACGCATATTCTCTGATGATAAGAACACATCTCTGCTAAATCTCTCATTCAAGTATCCAAAAAACCATTCTTTCGATTCAACTGCCGCCATCCCTTCTTCCACTTTTTTCATTGGGATTTTTAAAGATTGGTACTGTTTGCTTTTTTCCCATTCTCCTTTAAACATTTTATACAAACAATATTTACTCATTTCATGGAGATAAAAGTCTAAAATACCCTCCAGAAATACAATCTGAGATCGCCATATATTTTTACAATCATCTTCTTTTCCATCCTGTTTCAATGAATCTGCAACTTCATATTGATTCTTGATTCTGTCCAGGCTTTGATCAAAATGACCTTTTATATCCGCAAGTTCAAACTGAATAGGCGGCGCAACCCTATGCGGGTCTCGGTTATTTTCGGCGCGTTCATTTAAATCCAAATTTCGTTCTGCCATACCTGCACCTCATTACATTTTTGAAACAATGTTCGCGAAATCAATATTTAACATAGGTATCGCTCCATATCGTCCAGAAATATAACCTTTGCCAAAATTATCATCTTTTCGAATATTTCTGATTTCTGCCAATGAGTATAATTCTGTAGAACGGTCTTCTTTTTTCAATTCTGTAAACCATATCTGATCTCTTCTAAATAAATCTAAATTTAAAAGACCTGTTTCGTGCGTCGTAAAGAATATCTGTGGAAAATTATCAGACTTCAAATCCATAAATAATCGGATCAAGCCCAAAACGAGAGACTCATGCAATCCTGCTTCCAACTCATCACACAGAAGTACTTTCCCATTAACTATAATATCTAACAATGGACATAATAAACCAAATAACTTTTTAACGCCCGTAGATTCTTCCTGCATCAAATCAATTTCAAATCCATCATATATTACTTTAGCGGTGATTGAATTAACATTTCCCTGCAAAATTATATTTTTAAACTCTGCTGATAAAAACGGCGGCAGCTTATCCGCTTCCATTTTCTGTTGATCAATTGTCACCTCTATATCTTTCAAGCCCAGTCCTAAATTCTGCATAAATGCTATAACAGCCTGCTTCACGTTATCGTTTGTATTCATCTGATATAAGGAATACTGCATCCAATTATCCTGATTATTCGGACCATATATGACTAATTCATCACTAAAAAATTTGTATGCATGTTCTATCTCCATTACAGAACTGAAATTTGCAGCACAAGAAAGCAACAATCTATTAGGTTTCAATACATCTTTGCATGTAGCTAATTTACCTCTGAATTTACTTCCTGTTGTAAATTTATCACCCTTTCTTTCAAATATTTTTGCCTGGCGTCCATTTGGGAAAAAATACAAATATTCTTCGGCAACAAGCATGTTTCTCAAAGAAAAACCAAATACATATCTTGTGTTTTTAGTCACAAACTGAATTCGATATACACTTTCCTTTTCAAAACCGTCTAATTTATGAGGTACTTGTCGTATTCCTTGTCCTGGCTGATGATTAATACTATTCATAACCAACATTTTAACAAAACTAATCGCATCGATGAAGTTACTCTTTCCAGATCCATTTGCTCCATAAATCACAGCGGATTTAAGAACTCTGTGTCCTTCAAATTCTTTTGTTTTCTCCTCGTATGTTGTGTCACTACCGGCCAAGGCTGAAAACAATATTTCTTCTCGAATAGATTTATGGTTTGTACAAGAAAATTCAAGCAGCATATTCTTTTCCTCCTTTTTCATAGTCAGATATCCTTTCTCACGATTACAGTAACACATATTTTGCAATTTATCAAGCATATTTGTATATTTTGCCGCAAATTATGTATTTAAATTGCATTTTATTCCATTTTATAATTTTATTCATAATATGATATGCAACTTATTTGAAGTCTATACATGAAATTATATTTGAAACATACTGTTTTTTCAAAGGAGACTAATGCCTGCAGCATCCTTCCACATAATCCTTCCTCCTGGATATCTCTACTGTACATCCGCCTCAGCAAAGAATCCCCTCTCACTTCCTTCTATAACTTCATCCTCCGTGATCCGGAAGCTGTCTGTCAGCCGTATATCTTCAGAAGAGCTTCCTGCCAGTACTTTAAACTCTCCTTTTTCCACTTTCCAGTTATAATTGCGGTCAAGAAACGCTGTCTGGCTTGCCTGCATGGTAAAACGGACTGTCTTCTTTTCTCCCGGTGCAAGATTGACGCGCAGAAAACCTGCCAGTTCTTTTACCGGACGTGTCTGGCTGGCAAATACATCGCTGAAATATATCTGTACTACCTCGTCCCCTGCATAATCTCCGGTGTTTTTCACAGATACTTCCAGTACCAGTTCCTCTTCCGGGCGAATTTCCTTTTTCGCAAGCTTCAGATCTGAATATTCAAAGGTTGTATACGACAGGCCATGTCCGAAGAAATAGCGTGGCGTATGGGGCATATCCACATAATTTGCAAAACCGATGCTTTCTCCCTGATGCCATGCGGAACCATTGGGATGATTATAATAAATGGGAATCTGACCTGCGTTTCTTGCCACAGAGACAGGAAGCTTCCCTCCCGGATTATATTCTCCGGTAAGAACCTTCGTAATTGCTTCCGCACCCATTTCGGACGGATTCCATGCTTCCACAATGGCATCCAGATACTTATCCGCGATATCACTGGAGATCGGACGTCCGTTGAAATGAATACCGATCATCGGTTTCCCAAGCTCTGCTGCACGTTTGATAAAGGTATCCTGACATACCGGCAGATTGATATCAGTTCCGTCTACACCCTCTCCCATAGAAGCCACAGAACAGGAGCCGTGTTTGCCGCCTAATGTCATGATCACAACGTCTGCATTTTTCACCGCATCCAAAGCTTCCTCCATATGCGACAGATCGTCACCGGCAATTGCATATCCATAGGCATAAGTGATTTCCGCATCCGGAAGCTTTGCACGGAGTTCTTCCAGAAGGCTTGGACATCCCGGCTTCTGCTGCTTTAAAATCGCATCAAATTCCGCTGTTTCATCTGACTGAATCTGCGTTCCGGGTACAGTAATCATCGCCTTTTCTTCTACTGTCCCGGATTCTATTCCAGCTATGGAATTGGCTGTAGCATAGACTGCTTCCATCATACTTAAGTGCGTATAACCGCCAAAAAAGCTTCTTGCATTTTGGGCATGGCAACCGACTACGGCAATTTTTTTCACATCCCTTTTCAGCGGCAGAACACCGTTATTTTTCATGAGAACTATGGATTCCAAGGCCGCCTGAAGAGATATCTGGCGGTCTTCTTCACATAGAAATACGCTTCTTAAATCATCCCCGTCCAAAGCAAATGGATGTTCAAAAAGCCCCATACGGAATTTTGTTTCCAGTACACGGCAAACCGCCTGATCCAGAACTGCAATGTCAGCTTTCCCTGTGCGGAACCAGTCCTCCAGTTCTTTATTAAATCCTGTACAGCACTGCATTTCCACATCCATTCCTGCCTCCATACAGAACAGCCCCGCCTGCGCGGTGCTTTCTCCTACCTTCTGGACATTATGGACATTTCCTACGGCTCCATAATCCGAGATACAGATTCCGTCAAACCCCATCTCGCCGCGAAGCAGATCTGTCAGAATCCTTTTTGATGCAGAAACCGGTTCCCCGTTAATAGAACAGTAACATGGCATAACGCCTCTCATATTTTCTTTAGTTATCGCCGCCTGGAAAGGTTTTCCGTATACTTCATCCAGAAGCCGATCTCCCATATCGCAGTTTGCGCCATGGATGCCGCCCTGAGAATTATGGAATCCCAGAAAATGCTTGGCGCAGGCTTCTGCCTTCCTTCCCGCCGTTGTTCCGCCCTGGATTCCCCTGACATACGCAGAACCAAGAGACGCTGCCAGCGTGGGATCTTCCCCATAAGTTTCTCCCTGACGGCCCATCCTGGAATCACGGGAGATATCCAAAACCGGAGCCAGTACCTGCGTGATCCCGCAGGCGAGTTCCTGGCGGCTTACAATCTGTCCGATCTTTTCTTCCAGTTCCGGATTCCATGCGGATCCACGGCCGATTCCGGACGGAAAGCTCATGGAATCCTGAATGAAAGCGCCGCATAAGCCCTCCATATGGAAGATTGCCGGGATCTGATGCTCACTGTTTTCCATGACCATTTTCTGTATTTTCCGCTGCCATGCAGCCGCTTCTTCCAAAGATTTTATTTCACGTACCATCAGGGTACTGACCTGTCCGATCCCGTGCTCTGCATCCTTTTCCAGTTGTTCCCGGTTATCTCCCCATGGAAACAGACAGTTTACCTGCGCCATTTTTTCCTCGAGGCTTAACCTCGCTGATAAATCCTCTGCCCGTTCTTTCGGAGAAAGAGAAATATCCAAATATCGTTCCATAATCAACCTACTCCTTTATAAGCTTATTCGTAATCCTCAATTCTCCATTCGTCCAGCCAGTCAATATAGGGCATATCGCCTTCAAACCGCAGCGGCAGCCATACATAGTCTGCAATTGAGGTGTTTCTTCCCACATCCGGAATCTCTCCCAGATCCATCTGAAGGATTTTTCCCCGTTCTTTTTCATCCGGATGGAACATAAGCTCATATACTTTTTTGTATGTCTCATATTCCAGATGCATCAAACCGGGAAGCCAGCGGTCTGCGCAGGCAATGTACAGATCTTTCTTTCCCGGAACCTTGAATACAGACGAAATCTGGGAATGAAAAGACGTATTGGACGAATCATTTCTATGGGGATTTCCCAGAACGGTAAAGGGTCCGTGCCAGGTATCCGCAACTGCAATTTCCGATGGGTTCGGCAAATATCCGGTTGTTCCTGATGTAATCAGGTAATGTTTGCCGTTACGGCAGAAATGCGCCGTTGCTTCCCTGACATACGGCGGGGAAATATGTGGAAAATGCGTGCTGTAATACCCCGTAACATCCGTATAATCTGCAGTCAGATCCGCACAGATTGTTTCTGAATGCACCCGTTCAAAATAGTAGTAAGCCTTCCCATCCGGAGCCACCGCCAGGTCAAAATCACCCGCGCTCATATTCAGCGGACGCAGTCCCTCCCGCACCATTTCATAGGGGCCCAGAATATCATCTGCCGTCATGACTGTTTCCGTTTGTGTGCCGTCCTTTTGCATGATCTTCATCCAGCAGACATATTTTCCTGTTGCCTTATTATAAATAATATGGGGACGGTCCAGCATGGATGACGGATGAAGGGATGAGTCCGGATTCTCCAGATCCGGCTGGATGATCAGCCCTTTATCCTCCCAGTTATAAAGATCTTTAGAAGCGTAACAACGGACACCCCATGTCCAGACCTCCGTATCACCTGTTGTCCGCTCCTTGTTCTCTCCATACCAGTAATAGGTACCGTCAATATACGTCACGGAACCACCGTGCGCCTGAATACGTTTCCCGTCCGTATCCAGCCATACCTTTCCCGGATAAAATGCATGATACATGTTTCTTCCTCCTTCATTATTTGCTTTTCGGTTCTATGAAAATTGGGGTATACTGCATTTATTCAATCCGTTTCAAGACTCGCTCCTGTTTTATTATATCCGATATTCCTTTAAAGAAATATGCATTTTCCAACTCTTTTTATTATAAATCTGACAAAGTACTTCACCTGTCATCTTTTTCATATTATGCCTTATGGAAAAAAAACAAGTATTTTCCAATGTTATCACACTTCTTCCTACATTTTAGAAAACCTCCGTCACAATATGTAAAGGACAACCGAAAGGTTACACAGAAATGATCCCTGCCGGTGTCGCCGCTTCGCCCCTGATCCATTTCAGGTGTCCGGGATCGGGATTTTGCTCATATTCTGCAAATCCCGGTTTCGTCGGCCTGATTCCCAGATATATGGCCGGAAGCGCAATATCAGCAAACTCGCTTTTTTATGTTCAAATTCGACATCTATTCTTTCATCTCCGTAGAAAACAATTGTATCATGCTTCTACGATAATGCGCACACGATCCATATTTTTGACCTGGGTAAATGCGGCGTTTTCATCCCCATACCGATTGGTTGTTACCCGGGCGGATGCAAAATAGACCCCAGGCTCCTGATACACATGGGTAATCGTAGAAATTGCACCATGTACACCGTTTTCCAACGTCCGCTTAAAATCCCCTTTTATCGGATAGGCATCCGGATCCGGCAGCACCCAGACATCCTTAAAATCATAGCAGATAGAAGTCACCTCTCCTGCATTTTCCGGAACCTCGATATATGCCTGAATCGTCACTGTTTCGCCTGCCTTTATATGCGCACACTTCCCTCCGTTCGCTGTAAGGATGATCTCCGCCTGCATTCCGTTTCTGTCACGCCCTGGTTTCGTCACATAGACGTGCCCTGGATATTCCCGTCCTGCACCGTACCGGTTCCGGTCATAGCCGAACCAAGAAAATTCACTCTCTGCGGAGTAACCGGATCTCCATTCTCATCACGGAACTGATCCCATACATGGAAATTCGGATCTGCCGGTACCTGATGACGGTAGTAGAACTGAATTGCAATATAATCAGAATTATCCAGCAGCACTTCCTCCCCAGGTCTGATTTTCCCAAGCACTCCGGGCAGATCATCCATGCCATAACACATACCGATAGTCAGGCAGCCGCCTTTTCCTTTTTGACTTCCGTCCCCGGCACATGGACACTCTTTACGATTCCGCGGAAAACCAGACGGTCGCTGGCTGCGCTGCTTTTTGGATCTGCACCGAGGTATCCCGGAACCTTCCAGAAATCTTCAAAATAGCCAGGATCTGCTGTCTTTACTCCCGGCAGCAAAACCGGCAGGGAGCCATCGTTTATCTCCCCTCCTGCTTCCATAAACCATGTCTGGGGAGGGAATCCCATTTCCGTAACTTCTCTGAGCATTTTCTGTTCATCATCAGTTAACCCCTCATACATATCCCCACTGCCGCCCGCATCCAATGCGTCCACAATCTGTCTGAATACCCGGCGCAGGGTACGCTGTCCCTGGGCATGCAGGGTGATGGTATTAGGCAGGGAAGCCGGCGATCCGATAACAAAGGGAGCAGCGCCGTCCCAAACCCTCGTATTCTCGATACATGCCATGGTTTTATAGCCGCCGCCCGATCCACCATATACAAACCCATAAATGTACTCATCCGTACCATAGATCCCGGATGCCTTTATACGGCTGTATGAGGCCACCGCAGCGCTGGATTTCCACACCTTCTGCGGCTCATCGCTTTCCCCGAACATGGATGCGGAACCCATGTTGCTCTCCACAAAATACGCACCATTCACAAGGGAAAAAGCGATCTTATCATTTGTTCCGGTTTTCACCAGAGACGCATCTTCTTCATCCGGCCCGGGGAATGGTGACAGATACTGGAAAAATCGGTTTTGGAATGCCTCTTTTACCGGAAAACAAAAGCTGAATTTCACAGCTTTCTGCCGAAATCCGCCGTGAATATATCGGTACGAAATCAGCTTTCCGTCGGGCAGTGTCCTCGACCTCATCTCATCGAGATCCACATACGGGTCCTGATATTCCGGATCCAGTTTCGGGTCATACATGATTTCCCCCATATTAGTCCTCCTCTTCTTGTTTTTTACAAATTTTAGATTATCTGTATAAATACATTATAAAAGGCATACTGTATTTCCCAGTATGCCTCAATTCGTTTTTTTATGCACATATTGACTAACTTTCCTACATTTTCCACAATGCAGGCATTTTTCCTGTCGGGTCTCATTCTTCGAATAAAAACTTTTCCAACAATGTCACATGAAATCATCCCTGGTAAAATCCATCACAACAGGTACGATTTATCTATCTTAGCGGAAACATTTTCCGGAATCTGTACATCCAAATGAATTTCTCCGTTTTTCCTTTCCATAGAAACACAGATAGAACCATTTACCGACTCGTATCTGCAGGTCATCTGATTCATGCTCTTTGGCAGATACGGTTTGATCAAAATCTTTCTGAATCCAGGTTCCAACGGCAAAATACCGGCAATCCCATTATAGTACCACTCCACAATATGTCCCATCATATCATGGCAATGGCTGCGCGGATTCTCCTCCCAATATTCTCCGAGAGTCGTCAGTCCTTCTTTTACAAATGCATAATAGGACGGATGCTCTTCCCGTGTAATAAAGTCAGAAATCAGATCATTCATACCATACTGCCGTGCAGTCTGAATAATATAGGGAAGGCCGATTTCTCCGGCCGAAAATGCCTGTTTTTCCATCAGTGTCTCCCGGAATACGTCAATAACATCCCCGAGCTTTTCTTCCGGAACCATGCCCCAGTAAACAGGAAGTGCTTCACAGGTCTGGGTAAGTATAAATGCATCCTGATGTTCATAACTTCTGTAACACCATCTACCTTTTGGGTCCTGAACAAGCAGCTTCTCGTTATAGTTTTTTCTGATCTGTTCCGAAAAATCCCTGAAATATTCTGCGTCACTCTCATTTTCCAGAATTTCTGCAAACCATGCCATTGTCTTTGCATCCGCATACAAAAATGCTGTTTCCACATTCTCTCTCGCAAGCTCATGATCCGGATTTCCCCAGTCACCCAAACCATGATTGATAAAGCCTTCTTTGGTTATTTTGCCTTTCAGATAATTCAGATATCGTTTACCTGCTTCATAATTCTCTTCAATGATCTTCTTGTCGCCATAGAATATATAATGCCATCTGGTTCCCAGAATACAGGTGCTTCCCCATGGAATAATATCATAAAAACTGCCCATACCCGGAACCGGAAGTACATTGGGAATATAGCAGGGACACTGTGATGGCATCAAACCGTCTCCCGGATAAAACTTCTTTCCTTCATAATCAAAGAAATAATCATCCTTCGTATGCTGTTCCGTACGCATATCTAAAAGAAATTTTTCCCAAAGCTTACGCCCATCCTTCATATACATGATCGCAGGCGCCATCAGATGGTTCGGCTCCTGCCATGCAAAACGCTCGATCGTCGGACAATCCGTATGAACACTCATCATATTCGCTTCTACCGACTTCTCTACAATGTCATAAATCTGTTCATACCGTTTGTCATCACAGGTAAAGGTTCCATCCTTCTTCCATGCACTGGTAATGGCTTCTGCCTGAAGATTCTGGATTTCTATATCTGCACTGCTTTTTTCAACTGCTATATAGCGCCCTGCAAAATAGGTAAATTTCATACGGAATGTCTCCCAGCAGTCATCCTGACCAATGATATAAGTAATACAGCTATCTACTGTCACCCAGCCTTTTGCTGCCTGATCAACATCTCCATCCTTTGTGAGTTTTTCCGCCGGATAGATTTTTACCACCCCGCCTTTTTTCCCTTTCACCTGCATTTGCAGGATGCCGGACATATTCTGGGTAAAGTCATAAATCTCCCGCTTACCAAACATATGAAGAAAGTTTGCATCATAAGTTTTTATCACTCTGATTGCGGGCTGGAACTGTTCGATCATTTTTCCTTTTGGAGTTTCCTCCTTTGTGACCACAAAAGCCTGCTCCCATGCAGAATCATCAAACCCGCTTTCGCTCCATCCATGCTGCGCCAAAGCCCCATCCACTGTTTCGGAGCCATATACGTTACTCATGATGACAGGATGTTTCTTTACCTTAAATGTTTCATCGGAAGTGAGGACTCTTTGAGACCCATCCTCATATTCCACGATCAATTTCAGAGCCAGCACGAGATATTTTCCAAAAGCTTTATAAGGATTAGGGTTCGGCGGCATAAAGGCAGGAAAGGTAAACGTATAATTCTCATCTGTCTTAAGAAACCATCCGTTTCCTACCTCTGCACCCAGGGCATTTCGGCCCTGGCGCAGGTAATCCGTCACATCAAAAGTAACATATTCGATAAGCTTCTCATAATTGGTCCATCCCGGGTCAAGCTCATGATCCGAAACCTTTTTTCCATTAACATAAAACACAAACTGCCCGAGTCCGCACACATATGCTTTCGCATTTTTCACCTTTTTATCAATCTCAAATTCTTTTCGTGCATAAAACGGCTCTGCTGTATGATTGGTAATCCAATTTCCACGCATATTCGTAATCCCTCCGGCAAATTATTTATTCATGCTTTTTGCTTTGCGGCTTTCCAGCTCTGCAATTACCGTTGCGGCTTCTTTATCATAGTGATAACAGAATTTCAAAATAAAGAAGATTACCAGCAAAAGAATAGCAGGGAGCCAGGAATATAACGTAATAATTCCCATATTCGTAGCTGCGGACTGTACTGCATTCTGTACATACCCGGTCAGGGAAAGAACCCAGCCAACACTCGCCAGAGCAAGCCCAGAGCTGATCTTCTGTGAAAAGCTTGTAATAGCGGATCCCATACCTTCGATTCTTTTATTTGTCTTATATTCGCCGTAGTCAATCCCATCTGCAAATAAGGTACTTACAGGCACTGCCAGAAGTCCTGTAACAGCACCGCTGATAATCGTACCGGCTACCAGAAGAGGTACGCTCTGGGTCATACCTGCAATGCCCCGGATAATACTTCCTGCCAGTTGGCCCCAGATTCCAATATACATACAATTACGCTTTCCGAATTTTGCAAGACAAGGCCCTACAAGCACCACAATACCCGCCAGAATCGGCACAACGCTGACAAGATTTAATGTTGTTGTGAGCATTGGATCTCCCATGGTATATGTATAAAAATATGTCTGCGAAGAAGAATTCACCTGTGTTACAAAATTTACCAGCACCGTCATAATCAATGCAAGGATCAAATACTTATTGGTAAAAAATAATTTCACACCCTCCCAGAAAGATATTTTGCTTTCTTCCTGATTGGTAACAGATTCAACAGATGTTACGTATTCTTTTGACAGGAAAAATCCTGCGAAAAGACCTGCTGTCACAATGACGCCGTAAATGATGAACAGAATCCTCCAGGCCATAACATCACCGCCCAGCTTAAATACCAGCGGGAATGTCACTGAGCATCCTAAAATAGTTCCTCCAAGACCAAAAAACATTCCAAAGGAAGCCATGGATCCACGTTCCCGCATATCCTGGGTCATCAAAGCAAGAAGTGCGCTTCTTGCGATACCGGTGATTGTAAACATAACTGCAGTAAATAAATTATAGGTAACAAATGCATAAACCATCTGCATGGTTCTTGAACCATTCTGCGGTATAAAAAATATCAGCGCCAATGCCAATCCTGTAGGAACCGCAAGCCATAAAAGCCATGGACGTGCCTTTCCCCATTTGCTCTTTGTCTTGTCGATCAACGTTCCTGCAAGAATATCCGAAATACCGTCAAAAAGCTTGGAAATAAAGAACATTGTTCCCACTGCCCCTGCTGCCAGACCGATATTATCCGTATAAAACATTGTCAAAAATGCTGCCAGTATAGAATTAGCAGCTTCCGGAAAATCTGCCAGACCATAAGAAAGTTTTTCCGTAAATTTCAGTTTTCTTCCTGTACTCATCTCTTTATCCTCTCTCTAAAACAATTTTGGGGGTTACTATGACGGCCGTGTTTGTAAGGATAGAGTATCACGAATCTAATTCTTTAAAAAGAGAGAAAAGAGACACGGAAAGGTATCTTTTACGACATGATCATGTTATAATCAGAATATAAAACACGAAATAAGGAGCAATTTATGGCATATATAGTGGAAACCCAAGAACTGAATCCTATTGAGCAGCAGCTAAAATCCTATTACAAAAAGTATCCTTCCCGACATCTCAATCTCCCCTGTACGCAGGATCTGGTTCAGGATATCCTGGATGCATCCTATACAAACAGCAAGTCTTTCGCTGCAAATAAGATTGGAGAGCATACTTTTATCGGCGATGATCTGGATGCCGCATTCGTAAAGCATATGCGCTACACTCCTGCTTTCTGGCATCAACATGATTTTTTTGAGCTGCTCTACGTCGTAAATGGTAAATGTACAAATACGATGTTTAACCAGACAATTTCCATGAAAACAGGTGATATCTGCATCATCGCCCCAGGTGTCGTCCATGCCGTCAGTTCCTTCTCGGACGAAGATATTCTATTGAATATCCTCATACGCAAAAGCACCTTTGAACAATCCTTTTTAGGGCTTCTGGAAGGTGATGATATTCTTTCGGATTTTTTCAAAAGAACCTTTTATCAGACAGCAGAAATTCCTTATCTGCTGTTTCATACCGGAAATGACCCGCATCTTCACCAATATATAGATCGTGCCTACACAGAATACAATCGTAAAAACAGATACAAAAAACAGATGCTCAATGCCATTCTTTCGGAGTTTTTTATTGCCCTATTCCGTAAACACGAACAGGATATTGAAGTCCCGAATATCCGCTTAAATACAGCGGAAGAAAACCTTATGTATATTCTGCGTTATATGCAGATCCATTACACCACGATTACCCTGAAAGAGCTTTCTGCCTTTTTTAATTACAGCGAACGCCAGCTTCAGCGAATCATATTGAAGGCCACAGGGATGACTTTTAAGGAGAATATCCAGAAGCAGAAAATGATAAAGGCTGCTGATCTTCTTCTTCACAGCAGTCTTCCAATCTCCAAAATATGTGAACAGCTTGGTTTTCAATCATTTAATAATTTCCGAAAAATCTTTTTTAAACATTACCAGATGACGCCTACCGCATACAGAAACAGCAATATGAAAAAATAGTATCCCCTTTGGGTGTCCTGCTATCAGCGCAGCGGACACCCCGGATGCAAAATACATGCGGTTCGCCGTCCTGGATATATTCATATGATGGCAGGTATGGATTAAAGAATGCCCATACCGGACAAACAAAACGGGCAGTATCTGTTTGATTGATACTGCCCGACTCATTCTGCATTTTATTTAAGTAACTGCCAAAGCGCCTTTCGGTCACTGTCGGAAACGCTTAATACATCCACTTCTTCTCTCCCCAAATGGCGGAAAGATTCATCTGAATCCAATATCTTTTTCAATCCATCCTTGTCTCTTGCATATTTGATAAATGACAACACTTCTTTCAAAGAACTCTGGAATTTTTCAAAATCTTCATCCTCTATTGAAGCCGGAGTAAGCAGGTTAATCTTATAATCACCGGATAATTTATGGGAAACTACCGCTTCCTCCACCTGTTTTGCATATTGAAGGGCATCATAAACCATATTTTTTACCGGCATCGCATAATGAATATTGGACTGGCCCTCAATTGCCAAAAGCAGATATGCAGTACATTTATCCATCATTGCAATGACCGATTTAATAACATCCCTGGTTTTCTGCACCGGCTGTTTCGCACCCTTTTCCCCACCATAAGGAACATCTATCTCACGGGTATCAAGTTCCTTCAGGCTTTCCGGATTGATAACCTGCTCACCGCCATATACAAAATAATTAAATGCATCGGCAAAAATTTCATTCTGTCTCATATATTTTGTTGTTACCGTATCTTTTTTTATCTTTAAGAAATAGTTTCCCTAAAAAATAAGGCAAATCTTTTTTCCAGCCAGCAGCCCGCAAGATCGGCCCACTTTGCTGCATCCGGGTATATCTGGCTTTTTTCCCCTGCAGTAGCCTGAGTGGAAAGCGCCAATCCGTGAGGTCCTTCCTCAAAAATATGCATTTCGAATGGAATTTTCTTTTCTGCGAGTGCATATGACATGCGAATGGTATGCTGCACCGGCACCAGTGTATCCTGCGATGTTGCCCATAAAAAGACCGGAGGTGTATTCTTCGTCACATGTCTTGCCGGACTTACCATATCCAGCATTTCCCCGCAGGGCTCTGCCGTACCCAGATATGCTGTGTTGGATGCTTCAAAGAAAGCCCTGTCCATTGGATTATATTCTTTTATTGCATCTCTCATATAAATATAATCGCTCAGGGTATATCCCAGGATAGCTGCTGCAGGACGGAACTTTTCCTTATCTTCATGAAAATATTCACTGATCACATCTTCATGCCAGTTTGTCGCATACATGGCTGCATTATGTGCCCCGGCCGAAAATCCGCATACCGCTATTCTTTCTGTATCAACCAGCCATTTATCTGCGTTTTCCCGGATGAGCAGAAAAGTTTTTCCGATTTCACGCATTGCATTTGGATATCTGCTGTTTTCATTTGCTTCAATCCCTTTCATAATATCCGGAAATGCTCCTGTTCCTTCGCAATAGGTAGAATACCGAAGCACAAACGTATGGTATCCCATGGACGCAAACTTTATCGCCACCGGCTCTGCCTCCCGGTCAGAGCAGTTAAAATATCCTCCTCCCGGACAGATCACTACAGCCGGACGTGGTTTTCCAGCAAGCAATTCCGGTGAATCCTGAAGGATATAAGTTGTCAATGTTACATCTTCTCTGTTTTCATACAGTTTTATTATTTCTGTCTTCACGATATTTCCTCCTCTGCCTTTGATAAAAATATTATATAAGATTCCCTGTTTCCTCTCTCTGCCGTCCCATTCGGGAATCTCTGGAAATATCCAGAACCGGAGCCAGCTTATTTATGATACACTTCCTTCGCTTTTATTCTACGGTAACGCGCACTCTGTCAAATTTCTCTTGCCTTGGATAGCGCTGCTTCATAAGAAGGTATTTAGAGAATCCTTGAAAATAATTTCCATAAAAATAAATTTCGTTACTCTAACACAAATCCTCTGAAATCAAAATTGCCAATTCCGCGGAAAGTAAAATACAGTCCCGCAACGCCATCCGTTCCGTTCATTTTTCCATGAAACTCCTGCCACTCGTCATTAGAAATATTCACCTCCACTGTTCCGATAACTTTTCCATTCAGACAGGTGCGGATCTCAACAGTTCCCCGTGCTTCCCCTCGTATCTGCAGGTGCACCTTCTTCACATCCTGAAGGTCAAAATACTTATACCCGGCTGTGGATCCATCCTTCATATTTTTGATATACTGAACTGGCTCTGTCAAATCCCTTCGGCTTAATTCTTCCGTAGGATCTGTGTCCGGAATATCCTGAGTCAGATACGGGTAGTCCATTTTCATACTTTCCGGATGAGAAAAGGCCGCGCCGTTTACAGCAGTCAGATGACAACAGATTCTCGCAGGATAGAAACCTCTTCCTTCCAACGGCCCTTTATTTAAGCCGCAGGATGTAACTTCTGCCTGCCGTATGTTTCCATGGCCATCAAAGTAAATCTTTTCGGCGCAGCCCTGCCTGCTGTAATTTGTCCGGTTCGTTTGTCTATGGTAAAACACATACCATTGATCTCCTGCCTTTTCAATACCACCATGAGTATTTCCCAGACAATTAACTGCCTGCGCTTCCGTACGTCCATCCAAAAAAATATCTCCGATATCAACCAGTGTTCCTCCGAACCGGTATCCTTCATCCGGCCTGTCACTGACAGCATAACAAAGTTCATGGCTCTGCACCGAGGAATACACAAAATAGTATTTTCCATGAATCTTACGGATAGAACTGGCCTCAAAAAATTCGTGTCCCTCAAATCCGCTTCCTTCGCTTTCCAGGATACTTGGCATCAGTTTTCTTGGTTTCTCTTTGATCGTCACCATATCCTCTTTAAGCCTCATTACCTGTGATCCCTGCCGCTCATTTGCATATTTTTTATACATAGGCGCATTGCCGGAATATAAATAAATCGTTTTGTCGTCATCAATAAAAATACCCGGGTCAAACTGGAGCAGGTCGCCTTCCTTTATTCCAAGAGGCGTGCCATCCTCATGCTTTACCAAGCCTAAAAATTCATACTTACCAGCCGGGCTGTCACATACTGCAACACCGATCTCCGGCAGAAAATCCAGGCAATAGTATAAATAATACCGCCCATCCAGCCCCTGTACCACATCAGGAGCCCACATAGCATGGATTCCTCTGGGGTTCAAATCTTCCGGTGATTCCGGCTCAATCCCAAACATTAATTCCTGCTCAGGCGCATCTTCCGGAATATTCTGATTTCTCGGATCCTGTTCTTTTTTATAGATGACGCCTTCATATTTCCAATCTGTCAGATCATTTACATCCGCCGAATAACAAACATAGTCATTCAGACAAAACCCTGCCCCGCGAAAACGGTCATGGCTGCCATACAGATAAATACGATTGCCAAATACATGCGTTTCGCCATCCGGGATATATTCATATGATGGCAGGTATGGATTAAAAACCTGTTTATTTCTCATCTCTGCTACCTCCTGCAATTTTTCTCTGCGTTAATTTTTCATTTATTTTCAGCAGTTCCAGAAAGTATAACTGCCAGATTTCCCTGAAATAATGCGCAGTCAAAAATAAACTCCGAAAAAACGCGCCCGGCTTTTCACGATTAGCCAGGACGTATTTTAAATACTTACTGTTTTACAGCCAAAACTGCAATTCCTTCCTTACCAGGAAGAGTAAATTCCACTTTTCCATGTACACCGGTAAGGATGGTTTTCCTCGTCATTTCCCACACATCGATCACTTCAATACGGTATTCGCCTGTCTCAGGCAGTTCCAGTTCGCCGACAGCCGTACAATGTCTTCCATAGTAGGAAAGGTATGCTTCCTCGCCGCAATGACCTGTATAAATTCTTGTATCGCTTGTTATATTATCTATGACACGGATAACCTCTTCTGTCGGCAGCTTGAGCAGCGCCCGGGTAAAGTCGGTCTGCTGCTCCTGGTGAAGTCCCTGACGCATCTCCTCAATCATTTCTGCTGAAACAAATCTTGCATAAACCGGCTCCAATGCTCCTGGAAGCCCTTTAATGATTTCCTTTAAAAATCGGATTCTTTCCGGTGATTTTCCTGCAAGCTTTCCGCCTTTTCCCCACCAGAGGGTATCCGTATCATTCATAAATGTTTCTCCGTGCGTTCCGTATCCGCCAAGGACACAGCAGATCCAGAAGCGGTGAACCAGCTCAAAACCTGACAGGTTTCCCCAATGACAGGAAATATTCCCCTCATACCCGAATTCATCCATAAGCACTGGTTTCCGGTATCGTTTCATATAAGTATCAACCGCTGTCACATCCCCCTGAATAGAGCAATGAGTGATATTTTCCTTTGAGAAATCATAATTTTTCAGCATATGGTGACAACTAAGCATATGTCCATACACATCTTTTTCACTGATAAAATGATCGATCCGATTCCAGTCTTCTTCCTGAAATGCATTCATACAGTCGTATTCATTTGCCAGACTCCACCACACGTTTGGATAAGCCGCAAATCTTGCGACCAGATAATTCAGATAGGGAAGATACTCATCTTTTGTCATCCTTGAAAACCCCCAGCAATCATAAGGATGGAACAGGATCAGGTCAACCTGTACCTGATGATCTCCGAGTATCTGAAGCATCTGTTCAAAGGTATCCCAAAATGCAAAGCAGGGACGGTGAAAATCAAATCCTCCGTCTGCTTTTTTCTCAAATGCAAACAATTCCGGTTCATTTTCATTAAAAATATAATGTTTCGGGAATACGCAGGTACGAACCTTATCAAAGGGTGATTCCAAAATGGTTTCTATAGTCTGGGCAACCAGCTCTTTTGGCTGATGCATCATGGCATAGACCGTTGTTCCAAATGGGCGGCAGCTTGTTCCATCTTCGTACATCAATGCTGTTCCCGATGGTTTAACAAGGCCATTATGGATCCCATCCTCACAGGAAATACATTCTTCTTTGCCCTCTGCCTGAAATAAGCCTGTAATCTTCCACTGTACCATTCCTGTCTTTTGAGGGAGATAACGGATAACATATCTGCCGTTTCCCGCATAAAAGCCTGAGACTTCTTTTTGATCTCCCTGGCAGGTAAATACTGCCCGAAGATCAATTTCTGACCAGGATCCCTCCGGTTCCTTCCCCTGAAAAGATAATTCAAATTTCTGATACTGCAGCATATTATATCCTCCTGATTATTTACTTTTTCTATGCACTATAAAATCTCTCCGCACTGCATTTATCCAAACAGTACCGGACCAAATAAACCTGCTGGCTCCACCGCTCGCTCACATGAATGAGTATTTACAAGCACCTCCACGGATCCATAACATTCCCCCATTCAGACTCTTCCTGCCTCCAATCGAAGGATGGTTTTCAGAATCCGTTTGCTGCAAAGCCGCAGTTCCTCAATCGTTACCTCTCCTACCTTTACAGCCCCATATAATGCATCTATATCCGAACGTGATCCCGGCATAATGAGGTCATTTCCTGCACGGATGCAGCCGGAACAGGTAGATGCTTTGTATTTATGCTTATCATTATCCGCCTGGGAAGTGGTACCCCAGTCTGTCATGATCATACCGTCAAAGCCCCATTCATCCCTTGCTATGGAAGTCAGAAGTTCATAGTGATTAGCCGTATGCGTACCGTTTATCAGGTTATAGGATGTCATCATTGCAGTAGGATTTGCTTTCTTCACTGCAATTTCATAGCCTTTCAGATAGATTTCACGCAGAGCACGCTCAGAAATATGAACATTCGTTGCATGGCGGTTATCTTCCTGATTGTTACATGCGAAATGCTTTATGGTTACGCCTGCAAACCGGAAACTCTGAATTGCCTTTATTACTGCAGACGCACATTCTCCTGTGATCACCGGATCCTCAGAATAATATTCAAAATTGCGGCCGCACAGAGGATTTCTGTGAATATTCATGGATGGAGCCAGCCAGAGTTCCACATGGAATCTCTGCATTTCCTTTCCTTCAATTTCACCGCACTTTCTCCAGCATTCCCTGTCCCAGGTCTGCGCAAGCATAGTTGCCATTGGAAGCCCCGTTGTATACTGTTCATACACACTATGATGGACTCTGTCCGTAATGTAGTCTTTTCCGATAATCTTATCTACATTCCGAACAGAAAGTACTCCTTCCGTGAGAAGATTTCCTTCTTTATCCACCTCAAACTGCGGCAGCAGCCGAAGACCGCTTCCGCCGTCAGACATATGCATGTTCGGAATTCCTCTGCTCTGAATCAGATTTCTGGTTGTATCGCAGGTTCCAGGCGCCATCGGAACTACTGCGTCAGTCTTTGTATTTCCGCTTCCATATGTGACAAATGTCGCATCATCCTCTCCCGCATTTCCCACACAGAGATATGACATTTCCTCTGCCGTAAGAGAATCTACAAAGCTGTCCAGACCGGTCTTCCCGTTCAGAACATCTTCAAAGCGCAGCGGATACTGTACATCGCTATCCGGATACACGTTGTTTCCGGGATTTATGCTTTCTTTCCATTCACGGTCGGCCTGCTCCCAAAGAGGCGTCCTGTAACGAACGTATATTTCATCCACATCTTCTTTTCCGATGTCAAGTACTTTCGCACTGGAAACTTCCTTCGTATCTCTTCCCGTACAGTAACGATCTGCATTCTTCACAGACATTTCTTCTATTTTCCAGTCAGGTGTACATAGGTTTCTGCACTGCTCGCATAGAATTTCCTCCTTTACACGGAGTACCGCTGCAACGCATGTATTCCTTGAAGAATTTCCAACACGCACCAGATAATCGCCCGCTTCCAGAATCCATGCGGCTTTCTTCACGCTGTAGCATGCAAGGCTTCTGATATCCACCGTAATTTTTATCTTCTGTGTTTCTCCTGCTTTTAAAACATCTGATTTTTCAAAGCCCTTTAATTCCTGATAAGCCTTTTCTATTTCACCGCCCGGAGCCGATACATATACCTGCACAACCTCTCTTCCTTCATAGAAATCTCCAATATTAGTAACAGTTGCCTCAACAACGATTTTCCCCTTTTCCTTATAAACATTTTCCGTACATATAGAAAAATCTGTATAGGAGAGGCCATATCCAAATGGATATGCAGGCGTAATACCAAAGGAATCAAAATACCGGTATCCCACATAAATTCCTTCCGAATAAACCTCGTCATCCAGATTTCCATTCATGGCGGCAAAGTTCTCCGCATTTGGATAATCCTCATACTTTTCAGCCCATGTATCTACAAGCCTGCCCTCCGGCACTATCTTTCCCGTCAAAACATCAGCTACAGCAAGACCTGTTACGCCTGCCGCCTGTCCGACAAAAACCATCGCTCCCAAATTCGGCAATAACCGGATATAAGAAGTATCGATCTGACCGCCAGTGTTTAAAAGTACAATGACTTTTCTGAAATTCTCCGATAAAATACGCAGATTTTCTTTTTCTTCTGCGGAAAGCAGGTAGTCGCCGGCTGCATTTTTCCGGTCCGCGCCTTCCCCTGACACACGGGAAATAACAAATACCGCAAGCTCCGCTTCGGCTGCATCCCTCAGGTCAGACTCCGTAATGATCGGCTGCGGGCCAGGTACAAATGGTTCCCCGTACATTTTCACTACGCCATCAATCAGCGCGTCTTTTGCCGCGTCGCGCATAATACTGTAATAGGCGTCTTCTTCCGCCTGAATGGCCGCTGCGTAACGCTCCAGATATGCTTTTGATGTGACAGTAATCCCTGCGCGCTCCAGCCCTTCCTCAATCGTCACCTCTTCCCGGCTTGTAAAGCTTGCAGCCCCAAGGCCGCAAAAAATCGTATTCTTCGCCCCGAATCCATAAAGCGCAATTTTAGAATTTTTCTCCAAAGGAAGGGTTCCGTCATGCTCCAAAAGTACCATTCCTCTTGCGGCAATATCACGCACAATATCTGTATGCTCCAGTTCCTGTTTTGTGACAGTCCCGGGTTTCAGGCCATAGTATTTATTCATACAATCACTCCTCAGCCATCAGGAATTTCCCCTGATAGGAAACAATATCCAGTATTTCATTTTTCCTGATCTCCCTGACAGTACCATCGGCAGGATCCCATACCTGCGCACAGGTCTTTCCATCCATGCTCCAGGAAAGCTTTACGTCTGCCTCTGAATTGTTTACCACAAAATACAGGACTTTTCCGGCTTTTCGGTATCTCGCTTTCAGAATCATGGGCTCTTTTTCCAAAGAGCCGCTCCCTGCACCTGATTCTATTACCGAAAGCTTCAATTCCTGTTCCTGCCCGTTCAGCGCACAAAGAATTTCTGTTTCCGTCATAGCCTTAAACATTTCTGTTTCTGCACATTTCGGCCCGCGCACAGACTCTTCGCGGAAATCATACCATTCAAACCGCACCCTGTCTCCCACACGATTCGTTGGGATCTTCTCTGCAAACCATACGTTTACCCCATATTTTTTCAGAGTTTCCAGCGCTTCCCATGCGTCCGGCCAGATCACATCCATCGCCGGAAGAATGATATTTTCCACTTTTATCCCTGAAATTTCCGCACAGCCTTTTTCAGCGGACTTTGCCGCATTCACAATGTCTTCTCTGTCTGCAAACAGGTAATCATGTCCCGCCTCGTAGATACGCCGCGTCAGCGAAAGAAGGGAACGGTCCGTATCACATTCTGAAGATTCCTGAGCGCAGTGCTCCGGCCGTGTTTTTGCCTGTACATCCTCCAGCGCATAATATACAAAGGCGCCGCAGTCATTCTGCACTCCGTCCAGCATATATCCGATACGGCCGACATAATCGTTTACCCACCGCGCCTGCTCCCTGCTCATATATCCATGATAGTCGCTTAAATGCTCCGGATCATGAGATGCAAAATCGGAAGAAAAATAAGAGTTAATGCATCTGCATCCTCCAAGATAGAGAAGATTCAGGATACCTGTTGCATATCGAACCGGTTCTTTTTCAAAATACGGAATATCAATAAACGGACAAAGCTCCGTCATCAGCCCGTTTATTCCTTTTTTACGCGCTGCCATCTGCGCAAAGCGCGTGGTATTGTAGTGATAAATTTTAGGATATGCAGCCAGGACATCAACTCCCGGATAATCTGTCGCTTTCAGCACTTCCAGATAAGAGCCATAATACAGCACATGAAGCTTCAGCGACTCCTCTGCCAGATAATGTCCGGAGAATTTTCCGCCGTGTTCATGACACCACCGGGAAATCTGGGTAACATAAGCATCTGCCGCCAGCTTTCCAATTAGCTGGTAAAAATGTACTCTGGTCGTATAGGAGCTTTCGCGCCCTTCAAAAATCTGCGGCAGATAGGGAAGAATGGAATACCCAAATTCTCTCTCGAAATCTTCAAAAAGCCCCTCTTTCCATGGCGCCAGGGCATACGGCCACACTTCGTCTCCCTGAATATACGCCGTTACCAGGCTTGGTTCATCCGTAAATACAGCGCATGCATTGCGGTAGGCGTCCGGGGAAGCCTGCACGATCGGTTCATAGCAGACATCCAGAAATCTGCGTACTGCCTTTTGATCCAGAATGTTGATATAGCGGCTTCTGGAGCATACATTATGTGTCAGATGAGAACCTTCATATGCTGATTTTACACAGAAAATGAAAAACGCTTCATTTTCCTTCAGATCGCACTCACAGTAGGTATCTGTAAACGGGACTGCTTCCATTTCTTCATATTCAATAATACTTGCGTTCATCACGGAATGATCTACCGGATATTTGGCTGCCCAGACAATCTTGTCTGATTCATCATCCAGATGAAAAACGGAATGCTTCGGTTGTACTGCCAGCCGGCGTACCATATAGAACCCCTTCGCTTCCAGCTCCGGATGTTCTTCCAGGGCAAGCCCTCCCGCATAGCCGGAGGGATACCCTTTTTCATCATAGATCCAATAGGCGAGGTTCTTCTTCTGCAGATTTTTTAAAGTTTCATCAAATTTCTCCAGGTTTTCCGGATTGGATGTATAGCCATGATCCTGGCTGGGATTCGTTGCCACTCCGCCATAACCAAAATCCCTGATCGCGTCCATGAGTACTTCCTCTTTTTCCGGCCAGGCATGGACGATCGTTTTCATTCTGTATTCAAGAGCCGGATTAAAAAATGCTTCTCTGTTCATACTACCTCTTTCTATGTACAAGACATCGGTATCTGTTCTGTTTTCAGCCCTTCACGCCGCCTACAACAATCCCCTTTACAAAGTATTTCTGAAGGAACGGATAGATCATCATAACCGGAAGCACTGCAATCACAGCAATTCCCATACGAATTCCCACTGTCGGCATTTTGATCATGGCCGCATCCGCGCCCAAAACACTGGCGCTTCTGGAAAGGAATTCCACATTCTGGATCATATTATTCAAAATCATCTGAATCGTATTCAGACTGTTATCGGTTATATAATACATTCCATTCATCCAGTCATTCCAGTAATTCAGTCCAACCATAAGCACTAATGTCACAAGCATTGGCTTGGAAAGAGGCAGGATGACCTTTGTCAGAATACGCATCTCACTGGCTCCATCCAGCTTCGCTGCCTCGATCAGAGAATCCGGAATACTTGTGGTAAAGAATGAACGCATCATGATAACATAAAAAGCGTTCATCATTAAATTCGGAATCAGCAGCGCCCAGATTGTATTTTTAATATGAAAGGTATTGGCATACATCATATAAGTAGGTACCAGTCCGCCATTAAACAGCATGGTAAAAAATAAAATAAAGGATAATACGTTGCGGTACGGAAGATCCTTTCTGGACAGCGGATACGCAAACAGCACCGTCATGGCAATATTACACGTAGTTCCTGCTACAGTTACCAAAATTGTCATAAAGTATCCGCGGAAGATCGTTTCAGCGCTCCGCAGGATATACTGGTATGTTTCCAGGCTGAATTTTTCCGGGAAAAAGCTGTATCCATTGCGAAGCAGTGTCTGTTCCTCTGTGAAAGACGCCATCACCATCAAAAGGAATGGGAGCACACAGCACAATACCAGGATTATCATAAAGATATGCATCAGCGCCTGCTGTAATTTGTCATGTTGTACCATAGGGTCACCTCTCCTTTCCTAAAACAGTGCGTTGTCTTTATCAACTTTATTTACAATAAGATTCGCAGTAAGTACCAGAATAAACCCGCAGATGGACTGGAAGAACCCGGCTGCTGCAGATCGTCCCACATCATTGAGAAGCATCAGTCCTTTGTATACATACACATCAATCGTGGTCGTCACATCATACAAAAGACCTGAGTTCTGCGGCACCTGATAAAACAGGCCGAAATCCGAATAAAAGACACGTCCGACCGCAAGCAGAGTCAGCGTTATGATCGTCGGCCGAAGTCCCGGAAGGGTCACATGCCGGATTCTCTGCCATCTGGAAGCGCCGTCCACCACGGCAGCTTCGTACAGGGAAGAATCGATTCCGATAACGGTTGCGTAATAAATAATGCTGTTATATCCAAAGCTTTTCCACAGGTTTACGATCACCAAAATAAAAGGCCAGTATTTTGCGTTCATATACCAGTTGATATTGGTTCCCAAGGTTTTATTAATAAATCCGCTGTCCGCGCTTAAAAAAGCATAGACAATATAGCTGACCACGACCATAGAGATCAAATACGGAATTAAAATAAATACCTGATAAACTTTTTTTGAGATACTTGAACGGATTTCATTCAAAATGATTGCCACCGCAATGGCAAATACGGTTCCGGTTACAATAAACACCAGATTATATCCCAGCGTATTCCGAATCATCAGAAATGCATCCCTGGTACTGAACAAAAATTTAAAGTTGCTCAGACCGCACCAGTCGCTTCCCCAGATACCGTCCTTATAATTGTATTTCTTAAACGCTACTACAAGCCCCGCCATGGGAATATAATTGTTTACGATCAGGTAGATCATTCCCGGAAGCATCATCGCATACAGTTCCCAATGACGAAATATATTTTTCCACCCAATCCCTTTCTTTACCTTTTTCCGTGCTGCTCCTGCTGTCATATTTCCTCCTTTCCGCTGAAAGGACACCTTCATCTGGTTTTCCTTTCGTACGCCTGACAATCCTGTTTCCGGCAAAAGCACAGGCGGCTGAGTTTTCCCCGCCGCCTGTTCCCTTTCCGTTTAGTTATTTGCCAGATATTCATCCAGTGCAGTCTGCGTTTCAGCAAGCACATCATAGAATCCAATAGATTCCAGTTCGGACTTGATCTGAGGAAGAACATCATCAAGAGCGATGCTTCCTGTCATAAGAGCATCTTTGTATTTATCTTCAAGGTTTGCATAAGCAGTTAAAAAATCTGTATTATCACTTGTGTCGTAGAAGAAACCAAACGCCGGAGATACCTCTACACTTGCATCCCACTCTTCAACAGTTGTTTTTGCATCTTCATAAAGAGCGGTTTCTTTTACCGGAAGGATCAGGAAATTCGCATATGTAGCAGTTGCCGAAAATCCGCCGTATGGCTCTGTTTCAGCGGTCATGCCTTCCGGATACTCAGCTCTTCCCTTATCATTGATTACATAATGCTCTCCTTCAATACCATAAGCCAGAAGGGTGGCAAATTCGGGATCTGTGTACATTGCTCCGAGAAGCGTAAATGCTTCATCCGGGTGGGCGCTGTTGGCGCTGATGCCATACTGAAGGTTTCCGATATCTGTAGAAATGGCACGCGGCTGCGCAATAACGCCACTTTCTACCATGTTAGGATAAATCGCGTCAAGCGGATCCACATCTCCGTTGTGCAGGCAGCAGAACGCGGAGCCTGCAGTTACCATAGAGCTTCCTTCCATCGTATTGCTGAGGGCGTCCGACATGATCAGGCCGTCATTGTACCATTTATTCATGTATCCGCAGAACTCGGCAAAGCCCTCACATTCAAAGAGACTCTTTAATTCTGTGGAACCCCAGTCAGCATAGGCATAATTGGTAAGGCCGATTCCCTTATCTGCAATTGCAGACCACGCCCACGTCATTTCCGAAGTACTCTGGGGAACCATAGTGTAAATGTCCGGATATGCTTCATGAACCTGATACAGTACTTCTTCCAATTGCTCCATCGTCGTGATAGATTTGGCGTCAATGCCCAGTTCCTCCACAATATCCTTATTCATGAGTGCTACTTCATGACCGCCGTACTGGTATTTCCGAACCAGGCCATACATACGCCCATTCATACTGGAAGCAGTGATTTCCGCTTCTGTAAAGGTGTTTTTCAGTTCATCCGAAGCGTTTTCAAAATAATCCGTAATATCCAGAAGCTGTCCATTTGATACATAAGTCGATAACTGTCCGTCTCCTGTAAAGTAACAGGTAACATCTACTTCATCCGTTGTCATGGCCAGGTTGATCGCCTGTTCGAAATTTCCGATCTCCACGTACTCCAGATTTACCTGAAGTCCGTATTTTTCTCCCAGGTACTCATTAATAGCCGATTCTACCTCTGCAACCGCATCGTCCGCATAGGTTGCCAATGTGGGAATCCACAGGGAAAGTGTCGTCATATCATCTGCCGATACTGCCGCCGGAGTCAGTACCCCCGCCATCATTGCCGCACATAATGCTCCCGCTAAAACCTTTTTCTTCATTTTTCTCTCCTTTCGTTTGCTGAAGTTTTCTTGTTGAATATAGTTTACCTTCAGGAGCATTCGAAAAATAGCTGTTTTCCGACCCGGACTATCAATTTCCTGACTTTTCACCCTATGTGTTTTATGTGTTTTGATTCATTTTCCGGTATTCTGTAGGGGTAACCCCCATCACCTTACGGAACATCTGAGAAAAATTCGTAAAATTTTCATATCCGACTTTCGATGCGATCAATGTCACCGGCATAGTCGTATTGGCAAGCAGCTTTCCGGCGTAATCCATTTTTATTTTAAGCTGATACTCCTTAAATCCCATTTCCGTTTCCTTCCGGAACATTCGTGAAAAATAATCCTCGTTGAGAAATACATATTTTGCCGCTTCCCGTCTTGATACCATACGGTCCATATTTTCCTCAAGATAACGGATTACCTCCCTGATTCGCTCCTGAACCGTATAAGAACCTTCTTCCCGTCCCTCTATTTCGGACGCTGCTTTTGCATAAATGTGCAGAAATTTGTCTATTCCGCTGCACAGTTCTTCATCCGTATGGTAACTGTGAAGCATTTTCTCATAAGTAAAATCTTCGGAAAATAATTTGGGAAGTTCAAGCTTTTTGTCATAACAGGCCACTGAACAAGCTTCCAGAAAAGCATGTATCACCTGCTGCCTGTAATTGATCGTCAGATATCCATCCTCCCCGGCAAGCCGCAGCAAGTTCACGATCTGGTTCCGGACAAGGGTATGGTCCCCTCTGATCAGCCATTTGCTCCAGCGGACACTGTCCGGCTTTCTCTCTTCCGGAAAATCTGCCTGCTCTGTCAATTCATCATAGCGGGTTGTCTTTTGCAGGATCGTTGTCCTTTCCTTCAGTTTTTCTATGCAGCGTTCTATGGTTTCCTCAATCTCCGGTATACTGGCGGGTTGAAGAATATAATCAAACGCCCCGCGCCGGATCGCTTCCTTTGCATATGAAAAGTCAGCATGGGAAGTAAGAAAAATACAATATACATACGGATGATTCTCTACCTGCCATTTGTGCAGGGAAATCCCGTCTTCCTCCGGCATTTCAATGTCCGTCAGCATAATATCAACCGGGCAGCGGTTCAGTATTTCTTTTGCAGCAGCCGCGCTGTCTGCCGTATACACCTTATCAATATGAAGCCGTTCCCAATCCACCAGCTTTTTTGTCGCTTCCAGGATTTTTTCCTGGTCATCTACAATTAATACGGTCATTCCTATTCTTCTGTCCTTTCCGGCAGGAGCAATTCACTGACTGCCCCGTTCTGATTTTCAAAATACCAGCTCGCCCTGTCTCCATAAAAAAGCCTGATACGGCTTTGCAGGTTGATTATCCCTACGCCAAGGCCCTCTTTTTCTGCCGGGTGCGGATCATTAATTACATCCAGCAGTTCCTGAGTGTATCCCGGGCCGTTATCTTTCACGGTAATATCCAGATAATTAGCTTCCTCTGTTTTTCGAAATTTTATACTGATTTCGATCAGAAGCAAGCCTTCCCTGGCACTTCGGCCATATTTCACCGAATTTTCCACAAAAGTCTGAAGACTGAGAATTGGAATCTCTTTCTCCATTGCCTCATCATCTGCTGTGATCTTGCAGGAGAGAGGTTTATTTGTCATCAGCTTTTGAAGATCCACATAATTTCTTACAAATTCAAGTTCCTGTTCTGTTTTTACAAATGCGGCGTCTTTTTGCAGCAAATAACGCAAATGGGAAGAAAGGCGCTGAAGAAATATCTCCGCATTGTCATATTCCTTCAAAGCCAGCATATAATAGGCATTTTTCAGACAATTGGTGTAAAAATGAGGCGCCAGTTGGAGCTGCAGGTACTGTCTGTGAATTTTGGCTTTCTCCAGTTCTTCTTCATAGAATCGTATTTTATATTGTTCGATCTCTGCCAGCAAAGTTTTTACAGAACTGCGGACATCTTCGATTTCAGAGATTCTGTTTGGCGCCAAAAACTGTACTTCCCATACTCCCTCACGGATATTGGAAAGAGCTTTTGTCATATCCTCCAACGGTCTGGATAACTCCGCATATACAAATTTCTGAATCCGAAAAGCGGCGATAATATAAAGGACGATCAAAATCATCAGAATCACATGTATTTTATTGACATACAGCCAGATGCTTTCCGGAAGTATTTCCACTACCGCCATATCCTCGGAATTTAACTCATGCAGATAAATAGCCTTGCTATCTATATGATTTTCTCCCGGCTGAAGCGCACTGATCACATCGCTGCTTAGCATTTCATCCTCAGCCATATGGTTTGTGCTGTCTCCTGACCAGGTTTTATAAAGGCTGCCGCCGGAGATAATTCCATAAACAGCATCATTTTCTTTTTCATCCGGCAGTCCCTGGCTTAACTGAATACATCCTCCAATGGCCGCAAAAGCTTTCTTCATATAAATATTGTACCAGACCTCGTTTTCTATCTCCTTTATAAAAGAAGTATAGACCTTATCGCTGTTTTTGAGCGCTATTTGTCCCGCTTCTTTTAATTCTTCTCTGGCCGTAAATCCCACACTGTCATTCACTGCATACTGCACCATGTCAAATGCATCATAGTAGAGAAAAAGTCCTGCAATTCCCTTATTTGACTTCACCTGGATATTCAAAACATTCAGCAGGTCATACACGTGATCCCATTTCTCTGCCTGCGATGAATAAATATTGATTCCGTCAAAATCACTGTTTTGCGAATAGATTTCTCCCGTCACATTACGAAGCTCTGCCAGGTTGAGTTCCAGCGTTTCCGCATAGGCTATCATCTCCTTCGTCCTTTTTTCATCCGCCTTTTTCTGATAAGAATTTATCATACTGGCAAGAAGCGTAATGAGCAGCAGCGCCACTACAACAATAAAAAACCAGACGGCCCCTACAATCTGACGCTTGAGACTGAACATTCCCCGTTTCGCTAATACTCTTTTACCATGTCCGGTATCTGATGTATGTTTCATATCGTTATCCATTCCTTCCACTTATTCGCTGCTATAACATCTTTTTGCTACCACTCGCTGCCCTCCCGATAATATTTTCGGTACTGGCCGGGAGTGATTCCTGTGTATTTCTTAAAAATCCGGATAAAATAGCTCTGGGTGGAAAAATAAAGATACTGGCTGATCGCAGACAGAGTGGCGTCCGAATAGATCAGCATATTCTTTGCCGCCTCCACCCGTTCCTTTTGCACATAGTCTACAATGGACTCCCCTGTCTCCTGCCGGAATACTCTGGACAAATGGCAGGGACTCAGTCCAATTGCCTCAGCCACCGACTCCAGTGTGATCTTCTCATGGAGATGAATCACAATATAGTGGATCGCAGCGTCTATTTTGGCGCTGTAATGGCGGTTGCCTTTTTCCGCAACGGCATAGGTATATTCCCGGAACGCCCGGTCATAAAGCTTTTCTATCTCTTCTACCGAACTGCATTCTTCTCCCATCTGAATATAGCTGTCGCTCATGGCATATGCCAGTTCTTCCTCAAGCCCGCCGTCCATGGCAGCTCTTGTAAACGTTGTAATTGCGGCGATAAACATATTTTTCTGGTTGCGCAGAGCATTCTTTGACAGGATTCCCGCTGTTCCGTCAGGCGGCAGCTGAAGCGCCGAATCCAGAAGGTCGAGCCTCCCTTCCCTGATCACCCGGTGCCGTACCTTCTCATTCGCATAGGACATATGCGGACATGTATGCTCTCTTCTGTCGAATAAAGTGTTGATCCTGCTCATTTCCAGCGAATGCTGTTTCGTATTCATAAAATCACCCCATTTATCCGGTTCCGCAAAAGGCTGCCCGATAAACATCCGCAGCTTTCTGACCTTCCCGGATTCCTTTTATTCAAGACTCATACACGAGTCTTGGTGCTAAATTCCGGTCAGCTGCGCCGACACAATTCCAAATCGAATCTTTGCATATCTGATATAACAAGATTTTAACATTATTCACAGGATTTTACTATATTCTTCTGCTATAATCATGATAAATTCTTATTAGAAAATAAAACAAAGGAGAGTAAGATCATGGAACGAAACCTGAAAGAACTGATCAGCCAGATGACCCTGGAGGAAAAAGCCGGGATGTGCTCCGGCCTTGATTTCTGGCATCTGAAAGGAGTAGAAAGACTTGGCGTCCCAAGCGTGATGGTCAGCGACGGCCCTCACGGCCTGCGTAAACAGGATGATCAGGCAGACCACCTTGGAATCAATGACAGTATCAAAGCAGTCTGCTTCCCGCCTGCCGTTTTAAGCGCCTGCTCATTTGACCGTGAATTAATGAAGACTTTCGGCGAGGCTATCGGCAAAGAAGCGCAGGCAAACGACCTGTCTGTTGTCCTTGGACCGGCCGTCAATATCAAACGTTCCCCTCTTTGCGGACGTAACTTTGAATATTACTCCGAGGATCCTTATCTTGCCGGAGAAACTGCAGCCGCTTTTATCAACGGAGTACAGGAGCATCATGTAGGCACCTCCATTAAGCATTTCGCCGCAAACAACCAGGAATACAACCGCATGAGCAGTTCCTCCAATGTAGACGAGCGCACATTCCGGGAAATCTACCTTCCCGCCTTTGAGACTGCCGTAAAAAAATCCCAGCCCTATACGGTTATGTGCTCCTACAATAAAATAAACGGCACCTACGCTTCCGAAAATCCCCATCTTCTGACAGAAATCCTGCGTGATGAATGGGGCTTTGAGGGCTATGTGATGTCTGACTGGGGCGCGGTCAACGACAGGGTTGAAGGGCTGAAAGCGGGGCTTGAACTCGAAATGCCCTCTTCCGGCGGAGTCAATGACCGGGAGATTATCGCCGCCGTGCAAAACGGCAGCCTGGATGAAGCAGTTCTCGACCGTGCGGTGGAACGTCTTCTTAACATTATCTTCAAATATACCGATAACCGGGAGGAACAGGAATTTACTCTGGAAGAAGACCATACGCTTGCCAGAAAGATCGCAGAGGAATCCATGGTTCTTCTGAAAAATGACTCCGTACTTCCACTGAAAGAGGAAGAAAAAATCGTATTCATCGGTGAATTTGCCGCCAAACCCCGTTATCAGGGCGGCGGAAGTTCCCACATCAACAGCTTCCGTGTCAGCAGCATTTTAGACGAAATCTCTGATAAAGCAAATGTAACCTATGTCAAAGGATTCCCTGCCGATAAAGACGTCTATGACGAGGCGCTTGCAAATGAAGCGGTGGAGGCAGCAAAACATGCGGATAAGGTCGTTATTTTTGCGGGCCTTCCGGACAGCTTTGAATCCGAAGGATATGACCGGGCGCATATGCGGCTTCCGGACTGTCAGAACCGTCTGATCGGGGAGATTCTTGCGGTACAGCCCCAGACGGTAGTTGTCCTTCACAACGGCTCCCCTGTTGAAATGCCATGGCTTACTGAGGTAAAGGGACTTCTGGAAGCATATCTGGGCGGTCAGGCAGTGGGAGAAGCGCTTGCCGATATCCTGTTCGGAAAGGTTAATCCTTCCGGCAAGCTGGCAGAAACAATGCCATACAAGCTGTCTGATAATCCCTCCTACTTATCCTTCGGCGACGGGGAAAATGTAGATTACCGCGAGGGGCTTTTTGTGGGATACCGCTACTATGACGCGAAAGAAATGCCGGTGGCCTTTCCTTTCGGATACGGTCTTTCCTACACTACCTTTGCGTACAGCAATTTAACTGTCAGCCAAAAGGAACTCTCTGACAACGATACCGTCACCGTATCCGTGGATGTTACAAATACCGGAAACAGAGAGGGAAAGGAAATTGTCCAGCTCTATATCCGTGACCTGACCGGTTCTGCCCGCCGTCCGCTAAAAGAACTGAAGGGTTACGACAAGGTCTCCCTGAAGCCCGGCGAAACCAAAACAGCCACCTTCACCCTTGATTACAGAAGTCTTGCATGGTATCATACAGGGCTTAAGGACTGGTATGCCGCATCAGGAGAATATGAGATTCTGATCGGCGCTTCGTCCCGCGATATCCGCCTGACAGAAAAAATACATCTGACCACTGACAAGGTGCTTCCTCTGAAGGTACATGCCAATACGACCCTCGGAGAACTGCTTGCAGATAACCGCACCGCAGAATACGTCATGAAGCTTCCGGAACGTATGGGCGCTTTCTTCGGCGCCTCTGAAGCTTCGGATTCTGCGGACGACGCTCAGAAGGACCGCGCTGTCAGCGACGATATGACAAACGCCATGATCGCGTCCATGCCTCTTCGGAACTTGGTAGCCTTCGGAGTGTTCGGCAAAGAAGAGCTTGAAAAGCTCTTAAATGAAATCAATAGTTTATTATGAACTTTATGTTTGTAGCCTTTGATTTTCAGGTGTAAAGGAAAGCCCCCTCACTCTATTTGAAGTTGAAAGAGAGGGCCCGGTCGAGTAGATTGGCTTCTTACGCAGCCAATCTACTCGACCGGGGACTGCGTAATTGGACTGCACTGCGTAATTTATAAAAAATTTTTATTTTGGTATTGACAAATGCGGAAAAAGTTAATATAATAGCTTTTGCAGTTGAGCGGTTGACGAAGCGTGGCTCAGTTTGGTAGAGCGCTGCGTTCGGGACGCAGAGGCCGCAGGTTCGAATCCTGTCGCTTCGATTAAGAGCAGAAAAGCCTGGAAACATCATTGTTTTCAGGCTTTTTCTTTATTCCTGTGGGTTTACATAACTTTTTCAAAATGTGTTCGGAAAGGTATTTTGTGAATACTTTTTTCCTTTGTTCTACAATTTGAAATAGGGCTACCGCAATCCCACTGGCTTTAGACGGTGGGTTAAGGTAGCCAAAAGTGTCGGCTTGTGATATACTTGCTTCATGGGAACATGGAAATCGAAAAATAGACACAAGTATTTATTACAATACCATATTATTTTCGTATGCAAATATAGAAAGAAATTACTGATATCAAAACAGTTATCGGATGATATCAAACAGTTTTCCTATGAGATATGTCAAAAACATCAAGTAATCATCAAGTATATGGAGACTGATAAAGGGGAAAGAGGTCTGGGAGACCTCTGTTTTGACCCGACCGAAGCGG
>JAUNGB010000100.1 GCA_030524715.1 Eubacteriales bacterium
TTTTACCGGAATATAGCTGCCTTGAGGAATTAAAAGAGCATTATCAGCGAGGCGGCTTAGGTGATGTAACCGTTAAAAAGTTTCTGAACCATGTAATGCAGTCGGAACTTGCTCCCATCCGGGAACGAAGAAAAATGTGGGAACAACGGCTGCCGGAGGTCTTTGATATTCTGAAAGAAGGCACACGAACAGCCAGAGAGGTGGCTGCCGAAACATTATGCGACGTCCGCCATGCTATGAAAATTGATTATTTTACAGACGATAACCTGCTGAAATAAAAAGTTCAGGGAGGGAAACAGTGTAAATCAACACTGCCAAAAAGAGCAGCCCCGCCTTTTCAGACAGGGCTGCAAATTTTCGAGCCAGACATTTATCAGACATATCATTTCTGCTTATGTTGAAAGTATTTCACCTTTATCACAGAAACAATCACATTCAACACCATACAAATGAAAAAAATTTGCTGTAAAGATAAATCCCCGTAATATTCCGTCCCCTTTATTAATGGAATAGACAGTAACAATATGAGAAATATTGTATTAAAAAGAAATGTTTTAACAAAATTTTTTATCATAATATCACTCCTTTCTCTATTTTATACAAACAGCTTACACCATCTTCATCGGAATCCCCTCCCCTTTTTAATAAACTATTAGTCTTCCCTGTAAACTGGAAAGTAAAGTCCTATCCAATACATTCCTTCATGAATACCAGCCTTTGCCATACCACCCATTTTTTCCATCATCAAAGTAATATTTTTTAATCCAATACCGGTTCCTGCTACATATTCGTTTGTTTTAGCAGCGCCGTTTCCAATTGAAATCTCAACGCTATATTTCCTATAAATAATCTTGATCATTACTTCACATTCTTTATCTCCATATTTTTCAATATTTGAAATAATATTGTTCATTATGCGCCCCACATAATCCGTATTAACCTGTACAAAAACATTTTTCCACTCTATCATGTCTGCATTTATCTGAAATCCGCTATCCACTAAAAGTGCGCACATTTCGGAAAGATAATCTCCCAAAGCACTGCTTATCAATTCAGGGGATTCCAACTTAATCTCTTTATGAGAATCAATAAAAAAATACTCAAACATCTGATCAGATAATGTTTTTATTTGAAGGATACGGTTATACGCTTTCGTTAAGTATTCTTCACTGACATTTCCTTCCCGCTGCTGTTTCTTTAAGACTTCCATATAAGTCAGTAAACCGGTAAGTGGTGTACGCAAATCGTGCGACATTCCAACTACCAATTTTTTCTGGGCTGCCCGCAGTTCTTGTTCCATCTCTTCTTTTTCCTTCAGCTTTTTGCGCATCCGCTCTAATCCAAGTGCAAGCTGAGTCAACTCATCTTCTCCCTGAATTGAAACCTGCTCCTGCAGGTTCCCCTTTCCTATCATATCCACTTCTTTTTCCAAACACTGAATATAAGTCACATCCTCTTTCATTCCCGAAATAAAAATCGCTAAAAAAGCGGCAAAGCTGATTAATAAAGAAACCCCGAAAATTATACGAAAGTATTTTTCATCTGCACCTTCATAAATATAGACATCTGCTTCTCCATCTTCAAATGTTACAGGAAAATAAACCTTCCATGTATGCGGGCTTACTTCTTTTCCTCCCGGGCTGATCTCTCCTTCATAAGATACATCAAATAAAAGCTGTCTTTCCCTTGATACTGTAAAACCAACTATATTTCTTTCCTCCGCCCAATTTCTCAAAGCCGCAGTATCCGTTGCTGAAAGCTTCCTGCATTCGACATATCTTTGAAATTCTTCAATCCGTTCTATTACTGTATCATAATAATGCCCTGTAGATAATAAATATTGCCGCAATAAATTCATGTTTCCAAAATAGAACACTACAAACAGAAATACGCCGACTGCCAGTCCATTCAGCAAACGAACAACCATTTTTCCTGTTAAACTATTAACACGTAATTTATTTCCCAAACCGATATCCCTTCCCCCATACAGTTTCTATAATTTTCGGGTTTTGCGGATCCCGTTCAATTTTTTTCCTTAACCTCCGAATATGTACCATTACCGTATTGCCGGATGTATAAATAAAAGGTTCTTCCCAAATACTTTCATACAAATTTTTCACTGAAAAAATCTTGCGAGGGTATTCTGTCAGCAAAAGAAGCAATCGGTATTCCATTTCCGTAAGATCAACCTCACACTCTCTGACCTCTACGGTATTATGCGTCGTATTGATCTTTATATCGCCTCTTTCTAACCATTCTGGAAATTCCGTTTTTTCTTCATGGTTCGTCTTATCATACACATTATGCCGTCGGAGTATTGCTTTTATCCTGGCAAGAAGTTCGGCATAGGAAAATGGCTTTACCAGATAATCATCGCCTCCTGCCATAAGGCCGATCACTTTATCGGATTCCTGATCCTTTGCTGTCAAAAACAAGACCGGGACATTCGATATTTTCCTAATTTCTTCACAGGTTTTTATCCCGGATATACCGGGCATCATAATATCTAAAACTACGAGATTCGTCTCATCTGTAAGTCTTTTCAATCCCACCAAACCATTTTCAGCTTCTGTTACACAATACCCCTCTCCCTCCAGTAAAATACGGACACCCTCCCGGATTGCAAAATCGTCTTCTATCAATAATATATTACTGTACTCCATTGTATTCCTCTCTTCGTCATTTACTTCACCTTCATTTTACCTCACTATACACACTCTTACAAGAAAGACTTACTGGTACATCGCTACACTGATTTTGAAGTAATAAGTGCAATGATGTACTAAGTACTCCAAATACCTCAAATAAAATTTAACACAGGAAAACCAGCCATCGTTTTCGCAATGCTGGTTCACCTTCTAGAGTGTGTTTGAAAATTGCTTTTCGTAAGATGTGCTTCCCAGTTTGTGGGAGATTTGCCACAAATGAGGGAGGCGTAGCGGGCTACGGCGACCGAATGCGGGGCAAATATACCGCAAAGTGGGGAGTACAGATTGCGGAAATGAATTTTTAAACATACTCTAAGCTTTATGTAAATTTCTTTTTATTCGTATCAACGCCACACCTCCGATTACCAGAAATCCTACAATTGCCGGAAGTGCTGTCTGCATTGCATCCACACCAGACAAACCGCCGATCAGCACCGAATCGCTTTCTAATGTGTACGAAAAAATAAAAGGAAAATTCTGTTCTGTATCTATATGAAAAATCTGCGAATCCCCGGAAAAAATATTATATATCGCATGTATCACGACTGCTGACCAGATAGAGCCTGATTCGTACGTAACCAGAAGAAGTGCTGTACCAGCAATATATGTGGCTATAAATAATAGCATTTTTCCTGTCCATTTCGCAGTATATGTTAATAATAATTGAGGAATTGTATAAACAATTCCAGTTCCAAATAATGCCCATCTGTTTCCAAAGCTTTTCTGCAGCACATGAAATACTACACCGCGGAAAAGAATTTCTTCAACCAGCGCAGCTCGAATTCCCAATCCCAAAATATCGGATACGATAATGTCTATCATCGTGTCTTTCTCAAAATTCCCATTAGCAAAATTTCCTTTTGTAAAAAGCAAATAAAATCCCATAATCAAGCTTGGAATCAATACTGCAATCATGCACCATAGCTTTTGTGGTTTTGGCCCTCCCAAATACATCATGTCAGGCTTTTCCTTCATTACATATTTTGCGACCAAAAAAACTGCTGTATATACACAAACAACATTTAAAAGATTATAAATTATCTGAGCTCCAAGCATAGACACATTCATCTGAAACGCTATTTCACTAAACGAGCCGGAAAGAATCAAGATAACAAAAACTATCATGATGTATAAAAATGCAGTTAATTTTCTATACATACCATTTCTCACCAAATCCTCTTCAGATATTGCGCTGAAACATAACCCGAATCGCTCCCGAATTTAATTTTTGCCCATCCATTACTTATTGATATAACACTAACCGTCTGGCTCTTACTCAACGTACCCAGAACTCCATACTGCGTTCCAGGACCGCTTCTGACTCTGACTCCATCCGCAATAGCCATATATTTATCGGGTATCAGGGCATTCAATTATTGATTATAGATTGACTGTTCTTAAAAAGACAACTTAAGAATATCACTAATTTCTTACAAATCTGCTTACTTAATCTTAATATTTCTTAACTAATAAATACTCCATAACCATAAAAACCTGAGTTTGCCTTCCGCAAGTACCGAATTCCAGACAGTTATACGTTATTAATCCAAGCCTTGCAGTCAGTGCAAGGCTTGGGTGTGAACAGTAATGGCCACTCATCTTTCTCGATAGGAATAGTCGTTGTTCAATTACAGACAGATTTTAATAATCAGCTTATCTCATTATTTTTCGCTCATTTCATCTAAATCAATCTGTTCTGTCACAAATGCACCGTCTTCACTTATTGCAATTACTCGTTCATAGCCATCTTTTCCAGGAAATATATCCCCTATTTTAGCTGTCTCCGGAGGGCCGTTTTTATCCGTTTTATGATTTATAACCGTATCCCGAAGTTCTTCCGGATTTTCGACTTCTGAGACTGGATAGTAAACTGCCTTCCCTGAAGAATTATAAAACACTTTCAAACTAAAGCCCTTATTATTTGCATAAACGAATCCACATGCAATAATAATAAGAAGAAAGAAAAAACCTGCCGCCATTAATACTTTCTTTTCTTTCACAGAAAAGCATCCCCTTCCTATTTTGTATAGCCACAACTCTTACAAGTTTTTTCGAATAACGGGAAGTCATGCTTGGTATGGTTTTTCCATGGACCATAAGTGTATACCGTAGCATTGCATTTACCGCAACGACACAGAGTTTTGGAGCGATATTGAAAACATACATTTTCTGATGCAATCGTTCTAGTATCCGGATCCTTTTCAGCAAGAGGTATCAATTAGCTGCCGGATGAGGACACGCTGCCTTCTGGCTTTTCTGTATTACAGATTCCATTACTTCCGTTACAAAAGATCCATCTTTTTCAACTCTTACTATTCTCTCATAGTCCCCATCTGCATTCCTGAATATTTCTCCTACACTCGGGTTTTCATCTGCATATCCCTGTCCAATGATAACATCATCTGCAAAAGCAGAACCAACATTCACTACAAACAGCAAAAGCACCATCAACGTTACCATAATACCTTTTCTAAGTCTAAATTTTTTATCCATACTTATCCTCCTTTTCATCTCGCAAGTTCCCTTACTTGTTTCCAGTTTCCATTCTTTCAAAATTTACACTCTGCTCAAGCTACTGTCTCCTCCTTTCCACAAATTAATGCTTTAAATACCTTTTCTACTTTCTTAAAACCACCAGAACTTTTATGATTAATTAAAGCATAACATACATTGCTTAACTTTCTTCTGAATAATTCTGACAAATTCTTAATTATTTTCTCTCAAGGCACTATCAGAAATGAAAAGAGTTAAACACCCCTGTTGAGACGGACTTATCGACTTGCTATTTGACCTGTTAAATGGTAAAATCAATGCATATTAGGTGAGTTGTGGCCTTCTATAAGGAGCAGCTCCAGAAAGGAGTCTGAACCGCATGGGAAGATTTGTTAATCCGGATAACAGCGCATTTCAAGTTGCTTTGAATTCCAGAATATATGTTGACAAAACAGGTCTGCTTAAGTATACAAACAGTGTACTGAACACAATGGAAGGGTATATTTGTAATAGCCGTCCTCGTAGATTCGGAAAATCATATGCTGCTAATATGCTTTCAGCTTATTACAGCAAAGGCGCAGAATCGGAGCAGATGTTCGCAGGGCTTGAAATAAGCAAAGACCCTGAGTTTAAAAAACATCTTAATAAGTATGATGTAATTCATATTGACATTCAGTGGTTTCTGGCAAACTGCGAAGATGTGAACAACGTTGTTCAATTTATATCCAACGCCGTATTAGATGAACTGCGAGATATTTATCCTTCGGCCTTACCGCATAATGTTTCATTTTTATCTGATGGACTCTCCCGGATACGAGAGAAAACCGGACAGAAGTTTATTATTATCATAGATGAATGGGACGTTCTAATCAGAGATGAGGCTATGAATAAAACGATTCAGAATGAGTATCTGAACTTTTTACATGGAATGTTTAAGGGGACAGAGCCGACAAAATATATTCAGCTTGCGTATTTAACCGGTATTTTGCCTTTTAGAAAAGATAAGTCTCAATCGGCTGTGAATAATCTCAAGCATTATTCGATGTTGAACGCAGGGCCTCTTGCACCTTATGTTGGTTTTACAGAAGACGAAGTAAAGACTCTCTGCGAAAAATATAATCGATATTTTGAGGAGGTAAAGCGTTGGTACGATGGGTATGTTGTCGGTAGGTTTCATGTATATAACCCTAATGCTGTCGTTCAATTAATGATAGATGGAGAATTTCAAAGTTTCTGGTCTGGTACGGCGTCATATGAAGCTATTGTTCCATTGATCAACATGAACTATGATGGATTAAAAAGCGCCATTATAGAAATGCTGTCGGGGAACCAGGTAAAAATCGATGTTACTTCGTTCCAGAACGATACAGTTCATTTTGCTAATCGAGACGATGTTATTACCTATCTGATACATCTTGGCTATTTGACATATAATCAAAAAGAGCAGGCGGCTTTTGTCCCAAATGAAGAGATACGGCAGGAATTAATTCGAGCAACCAGAAGAAGAAAGTGGGATGAACTTATACGCTTGCAGAAAGAGTCAGAAGAACTTTTGGATGCAACCCTAAATATGGAAAATGAGGTCGTTGCAAGTCAGATAGAAAAAATTCATGAGGAATACGTATCTTCTATCCAATATAATAATGAAAACTCGCTTAGCAGTGTACTTACAATTGCATACTTGAGTGCGATGCAGTACTATTTCAAGCCTGTACGGGAATTGCCAACAGGACGTGGCTTTGCAGATTTTGTGTTTATACCAAAGCCGGATTATATAAATGATTATCCTGCGTTGATTGTAGAACTGAAGTGGAATCAAAGCGCAAAGACAGCACTACAGCAGATTAAAAATAAAAAATATCCTGCTTCGATCCAGAACTACACAGGCGACATCCTGCTTGTAGGCATAAACTATGCTAAAAAAGGTAAGCAACATCAGTGCTTGATTGAAAAGTACAAAAAAGAATGAGTCTTAGAGCGGGATTCGGTTTGGAATGATGTCAGCGTAGCTGACATCATTCCAAACCGAATCCCTGCACATCACTCAGCCAGCTTTATCAGGCACGTCTTCCCCCGGAACGCCGCGCCATAACACAGCAAGGTCCTGTAGCCTTCAAGCTCCAGATTTTTCTTGTACTGCTTCTTCTCAATCTGCTGCAGCGCATCCACACATTCTTTTTCCAGGCTGTTCCCGTTTCCTTTCTTATAAAACGTTCAAAAAGAATTTTCCGGAATAATAAATCCTTTGACATACAGACATAAATTCTGTATGATGAAAGATGTCATATATGGAAAGGATTGATAAGCATTGAGTAAGATAAATGAAACAGAGCTTCAGATGCATTATATTGAATTAAGCAGGGCATTGCTAAGGGAAGCCCCATCCGGCCAGGAGCACAGCTTCCATCTTTTTACAGCAGGCTGCCAGATGAATGTCCTTCAGTCGGAATCCGTAGCCGCCATTATGGAAAAGATCGGCTATACCCCCAAAGAAACCGAGGATGCAGATATCATCATTTACAACACCTGTACGGTACGGGAAAATGCCAACCAGAAGATTTACGGGCATCTGGGCCATCTGAAAAACCTGAAAAAGAAAAAACCTCATATGAAGATCATCATCTTCGGCTGTATGATGCAGGAGCCTCATGTTGTAGAAAAGATCCGGAAGGATTATCCTTTTGTAGATCTTGTGTTCGGCACCCATAATATGTATAAGTTCGCCGAGCTTTTTTACAGAATGATGACCAGCGAAGGGCAGATCATTGACGTCTGGAAGGAGTCGGAGGATATCGTGGAAGGCCTGCCTTCCTCCCGGAAGTATTTCTTCAAAACCGGAGTAAACGTCATGTTTGGCTGCAACAATTTCTGCAGCTACTGTATCGTTCCTTACGTCCGCGGAAGAGAAAAGAGCCGGGAACCACAGGATATCATAAAAGAAATCGAAGATCTGGTCAAAGACGGTGTTACGGAAATCATGCTCCTTGGACAGAATGTAAATTCCTATGGGAAAACCCTGGCTGTCCCCGTCACCTTCGCGCAGCTTCTGGAACAAATTGAACAGATCGAGGGGCTGAAACGAATCCGCTTTATGACCTCCCACCCCAAGGATCTGTCCGATGAGCTGATCGCGGTGATGGCAAAAAGCAGCAAGATCTGCCACCATCTCCACCTGCCCCTTCAGTCCGGAAGCAGCCGGATTCTGAAGATAATGAACCGCCGCTATGATAAAGAGCGTTATCTGGATCTGGTACACAAAATCCGTACTGCCATACCGGATATTTCCCTGACCACCGATATCATTGTGGGATTTCCGGGAGAAACTGAAGAGGACTTTCAGGAAACTCTGGATGTGGTGGAAAAGTGTGACTACGATACTGCTTTTACCTTTATTTATTCCAAAAGAACCGGGACTCCTGCCGCCAGTATGCCTGACCAGATTCCGGAAGATGTAGTGAAAGAACGCTTTGACCGTCTTCTCTCTCTTGTTCAGGAAAAAGGGCGCGCTGCCTCTTCCCGTTTCACCGGAACCGTAAAAGAAGTTCTGGTTGAAGAAGAAAGCAAGGACGCAGGTGTTCTTACCGGACGCACGGAGCATAACCTGCTCGTCCACTTCCCCGGCAGCAAAGACCTGATTGGAAAATATGTAAATGTCAGCCTGGATGAATGTAAGGGATTCTATTATTTCGGAAGCATTGTAAACGAATCCGAATAAAAATAAGGGGATATGACCATCTTACACAAATGGCAAAATGGTCATATCCCCATCATGTTTCATTGGAATTGACAATCTCTATCATTTCCCGTGGCGTTACCACAAAAGATTTTACCGGAAAATGCCTGATGTTACCAGTCACAAGGTAGGCGCTTTCCGTTTTACGTGCGTTCATGACTACCTGATAGAAAACAATGTCTTTCGGATCTGGCAATTCTTCCTCAATTGGCTCCGCATCAATGAAAATCCCCCGTTTTATGATCCCATTCAAAAGAACGTCTATCGCACCCTTGGGAAAATGAAATTTTGGTCTGTTTAATACGTCACGGTATTCGGCCAGTATCTCGGTATTCAGAAGCGGTGTAATACGTCCCGTTAAGGATTCTGCCGCAACTGTTCCCGGCGGTGACTCCCATCGGAGCAGAGCAGAAACCAACACGTTGGTATCAATGACTGCATAATATTTCATTTCACTGCGCCACCCCCTGGTTTCTTCTCTGCTCTTGCTGCCTCAATCTCGGCGTTAATCTCATCCAGGGTCATATCAGCAACGCCCGCTGCGCTGGCTGCCTCACTGATTTCCTGCATCGCCCGCAGCGCACGGGTTGCCTTATATTCATTTGCAGGGAGCGTCATACTGAACGGAATCCCGTTTACCATAACAGAGCGCTTGATAAATATTCGTATCGCCGTAGGCAGATCAAGTCCCAACGCGTCATATAATGCACTAGCTTGTGACTTCAAATCGTCATCCAATCTGATTTGAACAAGAGAACTTGCCATAGTATCTTCCTCCTCTCTTCAAATGTATTTGTTTGTAATTCAATTATATATTATTGTATGTTTAATTGCAAGCCTTTATCCACAGATAAAGTGGATGTAAGAAATTTGCAAGAAATTTTTCTACTGATCCAAAGAATAAATATATTCCAGAGGCAGGGTATGAATTTCCTGATAATCCTTTTTGTTCCGTTCCTCCCATTCCGGCATATCCGGGAGGATAGACGGAGTTTCAATGATCAGCGCCGGCTGTTTGGTAATCTCTGCGTAGAATTGTTCCGGGGAACCAGTGCTTTTAGACGCCGCATGATTTGTTTCCTGTGCGGGAAAAGGATACTTTTCTAATCTGTAGGAGGAACGCTTCTGCAGATGGCGTGCCAGACGGTAACTTCTCTGGTTATAGGCAAAAGCCTGAGGCTGACGGTAATAAGCGATCTTTTTTTCGGAATGGCAGAAAGAAAGAAGCCCTCGTCCTTTGTATTCCTGAAAAATACGGATGAGGGCTTTTGTTTCGTTTTCACTGGCAGGCTCCTGATGAATACGCCTGCGTGAATAATAACTGGTAGGAAAATTCCGGCGAATATCCATTCCCCTTGCATTGTAGCAGAATTCTATGTGGGGAAGCTCCTGCATACGAAGCATCTGACGGAGAACAGGATTCCGTATTGTCGTATACCCCTTTTCCACGATCTCATAGCCATCCGGGTTTAACACCGGAATAAAGCATACCCGTACCTGCTCCAAAAGCTCTCTCACATCATAAAACTCGTCCAGACTCCAACCGCATTCATATGCCCTGCAAAATTCCTGCGCCATCTGCAAAAGATAGGACGGCATCTGCCTGTCAATACCATTGACTCCTGCAAGGCAGAACACCGCGGCATGTCCGTTCCCTGCCTCCAGCATGGGAATCATACGATCGTCATGACTTTTGCCGATGACCCTGAACTGACAGAAATCCCCGTAACGCTGTGCTGTTTCCCATAGGGAAAAATAGATTTTTTCGTATGTAAGCGGTGCTGACATTATCATTCCCCATTACCCCCTGTCCAATTTCTCTGTAACCGGAGTTACGTCTTGCCGGCGTCCTACTGAATCGTAACGCTTTTCACAAAACTATTATATGAAAAAAAGAAGCAAATCAGACCAACAGTTGCTGTTTACCTTTCAGCATAAACACATATATAAACAATTATCAGGCCAAAAACGACGCCGATATCGGCAGGCTCTTTACTCTTCCATTAACTCCGGAACAGACCTGGATAGAAGAAGAAACCCTGTAAACGGAAAAATGCGCCGGAACAAAATTTTTCCAGCGCATCTTTCATCATACTTAACGCAAAGATCATCTTACCGGGCAGACTCCGTTGACACATTCCGAGTCCCCGATATCCAGTTCTGTCTCTTCATGCTCATATTTAGAGAGCAGCGACGGATTAAACGGACGCATCTCTCCTTTTCTCTTCTCGTATTCCTCTTCCGTGATTTCCTCATAGGGCAGAAGCTCATAGAAATTATCGTCATAGCTTAAGAAGGACAGGGCTACAATCTCATCCCAGTTCTCCCATACCCATTCCTCTACCTCTTCCCACTCGTGTTCACGCACATGCACCGTAATAGAGCAGTTATGATCCACATAATGCTTCATGAACATTTTATAATTCTCAAGCTGCTGGATCGCGGATACATCCGCCTTTACCAGACCGACCGGAGCCTTTACCGGAAATTCTACGACCTTTGTCACCGGATTCTCCGGATCCTGGCCGACTTCCGGCAGAACAGGATATCCCAGTTCCTCACACACCCTGCAGAGAGGATCGCTGGCGCTGATACGCACCCGCCTGATATAATATGGGGCATGTGAATAATGCACGCCATTGGAAACCGTAGGCAAAAGAGAAAGGGTTCCCTCCGGCTTTATAGTTGTAACCAGCAGGGGCTTTGTTTCTCCCAGACGCACAGCAAGCTTATCAGCGGCTTCATGGGCCGTACTGCGCAGCTTTTCCAGAAGCGTGATCTGCTCTTCCTTTGTCATTGCCGTGGCGTTCACCATATCCTGCCACCCGGTCAGGGAGCAGCCAAGCAGCCTGTCTCTCTGCTGCACTGTATTCCAGCGGTGGATTTCAAGCTCCCGGCAGGTCATACGGTAGCCTGCCCTTGCAGAAAGCCGCTGCGCCTCCAAAAGCGCTTTCTCATCCAGCTTTCCGTCCTTTACAAATCCCATAACATTTAAGGTGGTCAGATTGCACAGGCCATGGCTGTCTAAAAGGATTTCCCCGCAGGGATTACATCCGCTGAAGTTCGGACGGCGTTTTTTTCCTGCCTCTTCATTGATCCAGCCCGGCTCCCCGGAATACCTCATTTGCTCCAGATGCCAATGCAGCATTTCCCGGGTGGGCTTTTTTCTGTAATAGATAGAATTATTGCTCATCTGACGATGGGCGATAGATTTATCGATCTCCCATCTTCCCTTTATCTGACGGTAAAGGTGGCTTTTGGCCTCAATACAGGTCTTGTCCTCCGCATCGATCAGGCCGATTTCCGATGTACGGCGCACACCTCCGGAAACCACATTTTCCCCGATGATATTGGCGATATCCAGAAGATCGATGGGCTTTAACTGTGTCCGCACTTCTCCCTCTCTTGCACCTGCCGCCCGAATTACTTTGTGTATTTTATCCAGCATAGCCATCATGGACTCGTAGCCGCTGGCAGTCCCCCCGAAATTCTTCAGGCGCTCGCCCCTTGGGCGGATGGAATCATATACCACGATAATGCGCCCGATCTTCGCATATTCATGATTAGTAAGGATCGTGAAATAATGCTCCAGAGCCTGCGCCCAGCCTTCTTTGGAATCTCCTACGGAAATGGTGGCGCTGTCCTTCGTAAAAGAAAGTTCCGTAAATTCCAGACGTTCTTCCGGTAAAAGTCCGTCGTATGCCTTGTGAAGGATTCTGACGTCCGTACGGATCTTCGGCAGCTTTTCGGCGTCCTCCTTCAAAACTCTCACACCCACGCCGCTTCCTACCATCAAAAGATAAAATAAGTCATGGTATGCGTGAAAATCGTCGATCACTTCAAAGGCGCAGTTATAGTTTGCCATGGGATATGCCTCAGCAATATTGGTATTACCCACCCAAAGCGTCCGTCCGGACAGGAACTGCCGTAAATGGTAAATATTGTCATATAGCTTTTCTGCCTCTTCCCGTGATGTGGGTGCAAGAGAACAGTTATACTCTACCGCCCGGCGGACCGTCTCCCACCAGAATTCCCTTCTTCCCAGCCGCGGAAGATACCGGGAATAGGTACGGGTATACACAAAGGAGCCAAGCTGCTCCATAGGGTTCGGCGCATGTTTATAGGTGCTTAAAAACTCCCTGCTTAAAAGCCCCTCCTTCCATGTGCCGCTGGTACGTTCCTTTTCTTTTTCTATACGGTAAAGGATATAAGCCTTTGCAGTCCGGTAGCACCTGTTCTCAAATAAAATATCCTCTACCGTATCCTGAATCTTTTCAATATCAATAATGTCCTCTCCGGCCGACTTCAGCCTTTCCACAACATCCTCCGTCACCTTACGGACGGTATCCTGCCCCGTTTCTCCTGCTGCCGCAGAGGCCAGCGAGACGGCTCTTGAAATAAACTCCGCCTGAAACGGCACAATCCTGCCGCTGCGCTTGCGTACATTCATAGCGTTCCCTCCTGATTGAAAATCATCCCACATCAAAATCCGCAGGAACGGATTTTGAATTTCATATATCTTGTTGTTTATTATTTGTCGAAACGCTATATATAGTACACTATTCTTCCGGTAAAATCAAGGGATAAAATAACCTGTTCGCTCTCCGTATAAGACTCCATATAAGAACTTCCGTATAAAAACTCATCTCATCCCGCAGACTTCCTCAAATTTCTCTTTTGATACCTCCCGGATATTCCAGGTAATGGAATCCTCTTTCTGCTCCTTTGTTACATAAAGGTAAACGCCATCTTCTACATCTCCCCAGGTTGTGATAGAAATATCTTTAATATAAATTGCTGCAGCCTCCCTGCCTTTATACAGCCAGTGACGATTCTTTCCCGCGCTCAGCCCCAGTGCGGAAAATAAATAATCACCATCCGCATTACCGCTGTCGAAACCTGCGGCAGAATTCCCGCCGGAAGCCTCAGAACTTCCGTCATTCGAACTTCCTTCCTCAATGACATAGGTTCTCTCCACGGATTCGCAGTTTCCCCCGTAAGAACCGGAGGAATCCTGCGCAACGGCAGTTACATCTCCTTCTCTGGAAGCATCGTCTCCTTCCTCTATCAACACAGCGTGGTTCATCCTGTCAGTCTTTTGCCGGAATTCCTCATTATCCGCCACTCTTACTCCTTCCAGATCTCCGTTCTTATCCCGCACCGTATAGACATCGATGACTCCGTTTTCGTTATAGCAGCATTTCTGTGTATTTGTTTCCGCAAGTTCGTCGATCAGCCAGCGGATTTTGCGGTCATCATAGTAGAAGATACCTGTTTCTTTATCAAATGTGACATCAAATTTCTCCAGATATTGAAATTCCTCCGCTACATAATTTGCATATTCCTCATCCACCAATTTAGTTCCGGTCCACTCCGCTGCCGTTGCCGCATCCCCCTGTGCATCCTTTTCAAGCGCGTCCCCGCTTTCCTTTGCCGCTGCCGCATCCCCCTGCACATCCTTTTCGAGCGTTTCCCCGCTTTCCTTTGCCGTTGCTTCACTCTGCGTTCGGGGAGCGTCCACAGTCTCTTCCGCCCCTGATGACAATTCCCAGTAGACGGTTTTCGCCTGTGCCTCCGTAAGCGGATATCCCACAACTCCGGCAATCCCCAATACAGCGGCACACACGCCTGCCGCCATTGCCTTTTCTCTCTTTTTTCGTAAACTCTGTCTCTTCATAGTGATTTTCCCGACAGCTAATGGTAACGCCGTCGTCTCCTTTCTTGTTTTGATAAGGAAAGTATAGAATATCACTATGTACCGTGTTTGTAGGTTTTATGTGTTTTGTGTGGAGAAATCCTGCTGCTCTGTCTGCGTATCCTGCGCCGGAAGCCGGAAAGTAAACTGAACCCCGCTTGCCGTATTTTCCATCCGGTATTGTGCATGATGCTGCTCCAGAATTTCTCTTACAATATACAGTCCCAGGCCGCTGCCGCCGCTTTTCCTGTTTCGCGAAGTATCTACCCGGTAAAAAGCGTCAAATATTTTTTCCAGTTGATCCTGCGCAATCCAGACCCCGGAATTTTCCGCACGGAATACGGCAAAATCCCCTTCTGTCTGAAGCCCCACGCAAATCCGGGCGTTTTCCGGCGAATAACGGACGGCATTCACCAGAAGATTGCGCACCACCTTTGCCATCATCGTATCATCCGCCATCCAGAACAGTCGGTCTGGCAGATTGATTTCCATATGCATATGCTTTTTTTCAAATAATTCATTCAGGTCCGCAAGCTGTATACGAATCAATTCCGCTAAATCCACCTGCCCGGGAGAAATGGCAAAGCCCTTTGTCTCCATTCTGGAAATCGTAAGGATTTCCTGCACGGTTTCCTCCATATTTTCCACTACCTCCCTGGCGCGGAGCAGATATCTATCCCTGTCCTTATAGCTGCCTACTCCCTGTATCATGCCCTCCAGTTGTCCCTTCAGGATCGTCACCGGAGTTTTTAATTCATGGGAAGCAGCGGCAAAAAACTCCATACGCCTGCGTTCCTGCTCCCGTTCTTTTTCCATATCGTCCTTCAATTGGCGATTGGCTTCCTGCAGCTCCTTTAAAGTTTTATCCAGACTTTCAGAAAGGTCGTCCAGACTTTGGGAAAGGATTCCGATCTCATCGGGTCTGTTCTCCTGGCATCTCACGGAGAAATCCAGATCCGCCATCTTTCTGGATACTTTACTTAAACGCACAATCGGCCGGGTCAGGTATCCGGAATAAAAAACCGACGCAAAAACAGATACTGCAAAGACCGTCATTAGCAGCAGGGGAAATACCTGTTCCAATGCTTCCACCGCCTGATTCACCTTCTGAGTGGAACCGATAACAGACAGCGTATATTCCTCTTTTCTGTCCTTAAAGTTCACCGGAAAACGCCCCATGCCTTTTTGTTCCGTGTCCTGTACCTCGTCAAAGATACTGTCTTCCGTCTGCGTCACACCGTAAGCCGTTTCCGTTTCCTCCAAATCCGCCGCCCCACGGTCAACTGTTTCCCACGTGCCGTCGTCTGTCTCTTCTAAAGAACCTGTTACCTCCCAGGTACCATCATTGGCCTCTGACAAATCAGCTGCCTCCTGAGTACTGTTCTCCATATCCGAAGCGCAGCTCTCTTCCTGCACACTGTCTGTCTCAACAGTCTCTGCGTAAGAATCCGACGCCTGCGCCGTATCATCCGCAAAAGAGGAACCGGAAACAGTATAAACAACGCTTCCCTTATCATCAGTTAACAGCATATCTGCCTGATACGTCCGGCTGAAATCCTCAAGGAGCTCCACTCCCCGGGAAAAATCCGTTTCTGTCAGTTTCTCCGTCAGTTTCTTCACCTGAGTCTCCAGTTCTCTGTTCAGAGTATCGGAATAGGTGACCGGCATATATGCTGCAATAAATCCATAGGTCGCTGCGGCAATCCCCATAAGCAGCAGAGTGGTAAGCAAAAAAATTTTTAATGAAAGTCTTTTTTTAATGTATTTTATCAATGCGGTATCCCACCCCTCTGATGGTTTCTATGTAATCTGCCTGCAGCTTTTTGCGCAGGTTTTTGATATGGGTATCCACGATCCGTTCCTCCCCGAAATAATCCATCCCCCATACCAGATCCAAAAGCTGTCCTCTTGTCAGTACCCTGCCAAGATTCAGGAGAAATTCCCGCAATAGTTCAAACTCCTTCTGGGTCAGGTCAAGCTCCCGCTCGTTCATCCAGGCATGATAGCCCTGCAAATCCAGCTTCAGATCCTTGTATATTAAGTATTCTTCCTTTTCCGTATAAGAGGATGAGGTCCGGCGAAGCACCGCTGCAATCTTTCTGAGAAGCACCGGCATAGAGAAGGGCTTTGTAACATACTCATCCACCTGCAGGTCATACCCCCTGATCTGGAATTCCTCGCCATCCAGCGCTGTCAGCATGATCACCGGAACCTCCGACTCCCTGCGGATCACCTCAAGAACCCCAAAACCGTCGATCTTCGGAAGCATCACATCCAGAAGGATCAGGTCATAGTGATCCTTCGCCGCCAGATTCAACGCTTCTACCCCATCCCCTGCCATTGCCAGTTCATAACCGGCCTCATTCAGATAATTCTTCAAAAGCTCCTGGATATCCGCCTCATCCTCCACAATTAAGATTTTGGCCACTTTTTTCGTCTCCTTCCATAATAAATTAAAGCACACATTCGCATTCCGCTTTGCTGCATGCTCATAAACGCAGACCGTTGCACGGCTTGCGTTCAGATATATTTCATTGCCGCATTTATCATAGCATAGAAATATGTACTGCGTATGGAGTTTTCATTTAAAATAAAAAAGCCCTATGGTTATTCCTACTTATTACGGAAATTCCCGTCAACAGCATGACAACCATAAGGCTTATTAAGGCTTAATACCATTCATATTTTAAACTAAATCGTCATTTTTTCAAGATACTCTTCAAATACGGCGAGGGCTTCTTTTATGGGCTCTGCAGAGGACATATCCACATCGCAGAGCTTCAGAAGATCGATGGGGTCCATGGAGTTTCCGCCGCTCAGGAACTTTTTATATTTTCCCACAATTCCCGGTTCGCCGCTTAATATCCTGCTGCTGATGGCAATGGCGGCAGCAAACCCGGTGGCATACTGATACACATAAAACGGCGTATAAAAATGAGGAATCCTCTCCCACTCATACGCAATTTCCGGATCCGATACCATATCTTCCCCAAAGTATTTTTTATTCAGGTTCAGATAAAGCTCTTTCATCTGCCCGGCCGTCATCATACCGCCTTTTTCCATTACTCCATGGGTAAGCATCTCAAACTCCGCAAACATAGTCTGGCGGAACATGGTTCCTTTGAACTGATCCAGGAAATAATTGATCAGATATCTCTTTTCTATTTCATCCTCCGTCCTGTTCATCAGGTCATGAATGAGAAGCGCCTCATTACAGGTGGATGCAACCTCCGCCACAAAAATCCGGTATCCGGCATACAGATACGGCTGCGCATGGTCTGAATGCCAGGAATGAAGCGCATGCCCCATCTCATGAGCAAGGGTAAACACATCCTTTAAAGAACCGTGATAATTCAGAAGCACATAAGGATGGGCGCCGTAGGCTCCCCACGAATAAGCGCCCGTACGCTTGCCTTTGTTTTCGTACACATCGATCCACCGGTTGTCAAAGCCTTCCTGCAAAAGCGCCAGATAGTCCTCTCCCAGCGGCGCCAGACCCCGCTTAACCATTTCCTTTGCTTCTTCAAACGTATATTTTTTATCCGGGCATTCTGCCAGCGGTACATACACGTCATACATATGCAATTCTTCAACTCCCAGAAGCTTTTTGCGCAGACGCACGTAACGATGCATGGCAGGAAGGAACTCGTTCACTGTCTTTACAAGATTTTTGGGCGTGTTTCAAAAATAAGGTGTTTTGGTTGACAATGTTTCATGAAGCAAAAA
>JAUNGB010000012.1:0-37915 GCA_030524715.1 Eubacteriales bacterium
GTTTTTCCACCAAGGGGATAGTGCGCCCAAAATTCAAGTTACAGATTCACACTTCATAGTGAGCTCCTGAGATATCTAATGCAGTATTTCCTGCAGATTCTGATTGTTTGTCCGTGCTCCAAAGCCATTGTTTCAAAGTCATATTTTGCTGTACAGGCACGATAAATATGGCTTTTGATTATGGTAGGAATAAATAAAATAGTAAAACCTTATAATTGTATAATTTTTATATAATTACACATCATAATATAAAAAATACTATATTTATAAAGGTTGAATTGGAGTAAACAGCGATGACGCTGTAATTCTCATTACTTACACTGTCCGGCAGAATGAAACTGCATTTTGCAGGAAGTAAATTAAATATATTCTATTTTTCTCATAAAATTTTCAAAAAATCAATATAACCTAAAAATTATACTATAAATACTAAAAATCATCTCTGTAAAAGGAAATACAAAGTATTTATAATAAATGTACAAAAATATCAAAAGAAAATGGCGTTTTATTGTTGAAAATCGATATATCAAGGTTGGGCTCACACGTTTACTGGCAACGAGCATGCGGCAAAGCAGAATGAAACTGTCCGATTTATAAGTATCGAGAGATATGCGTGTCTAGTATTTTGATAGGAAATCAATACAAGGAGGAACACTATGCGGAATTTAATCAATTTAAATCATGGATGGCAGTTTATCCAGAAGGATGTGGGACTGCCGCAGGCTATGCCCACAGACTGGAAGACAGTAGACCTGCCTCATTGCTGGAATGCGATCGATGGCCATGATGGAAACGGAAGCTATGACCGGGGCAGATATTGGTATACAAAAAGCTTCCTTACACCAAAGCAGCCTCTTGCAGGAGGAAGAGTCTATGTGGAAATACTGGCGGCAGGGCAGCAGGCAACCGTTTATGTGAACGGCAGTGAGGTTGTGTATCACGAGGGCGGCTACTCTACGTTCCGGGCTGATATTACGGATCTGTGTAAGCAGGACGGCGAAAACCTTTTAGTCATTGCCTGCAGCAACGAAGAGAAGAGCAGTGTATATCCTCAGTCCGCAGATTTTACTTTCTACGGCGGTTTATACCGTGGAGTGAATCTGATCAGTGTTCCGGATACGCATTTTGACCTGGACTATTACGGGGGGCCGGGACTTCAGGTAACTCCGAAGCCCTGTGACTGCGGCGGAGCAGTTTTTGAAATGGTTTCCTGGGTGGTAAATCCTGATGAAAACTTTACGGTTATGTATTCTGTGAAGGATGCCGAAGGGAAAGAGGTTGCTTATGCAGTACGTCCGGCAGACGACACAAAGGTTACTGTTTACGTTCCGGATGCAAAGAAGTGGGAAATTGACAGCCCGTATCTGTATACGGTCACAGCGACCTTACAGCGCCGTAATGAGGCCTATGATCAGGTATCTGCCCGCGCAGGCGTAAGAAGCTTCTCCTGCGACCCGGATAAGGGATTTATCATCAATGGAGTGGAAACTCCCCTTCGCGGAGTCAGCCGCCATCAGGATATGCTTTATAAAGGAAATGCCCTTACAAGGGAAGATCACTATGAGGACGCCAGAATTATTAAAGAGCTTGGGGCCAATACCATCCGTCTGGCACATTACCAGCATTCCCAGGATTTTTATGACGCCTGTGATGAGATGGGATTTATCGTATGGGCGGAGATTCCGTTTATTAGTGTTTTCAAGCAGGATCCAGCTGCCCATGAGAACTGTATCAGTCAGATGAAGGAACTGATTATTCAGAATTACAATCATCCGTCTATCTGCTTCTGGGGAATCTCAAATGAGATCCTCATCGGAGGAATTTCTGATAAGCTGGTAGAAAACCATAAAGAATTGAACGCGCTCTGCAAGGAGCTTGACCCCACAAGGCTTACGACCATTGCTCATGTGTCCATGACGCCTGTAGAAAGCCCCATGCATAAAATCACGGATGTAGAAAGTTATAACCATTATTTCGGATGGTACGGCGGAAAAATGGAAGATAACGGCCCATGGTTTGATGATTTCCATAAGGTACATCCTGACATTTGTGTGGGTGTTTCCGAGTATGGCTGTGAAGGAATTATTACCTATCACGGACCGAACCCGGCATGCAAGGATTACAGTGAAGAATATCAGGCATTGTACCACGAGCATATGGCAAAGGTATTGGACGAGCGTCCGTATCTGTGGTCAAGCCATGTATGGAATATGTTTGATTTCGGCTGTGCGGCCCGTGATGAGGGCGGTGTTGCCGGAAGAAATAATAAGGGTCTTATGACTATGGACCGCAAGACAAAGAAGGACAGCTACTATGTATATCAGGCATACTGGAGCAAAAAGCCTATGATCCATCTTTGCGGAAAACGCTATGCCCAGCGCGCCGGAGAGACCACGGAAATCCGCGTTTATTCCAATCAGCCTTCTGTAGCTTTGTATCTTAACGGGGAACTTGTGGAAGAAAAGTCCGGGGACAAGGTATTTGTATTTACTGTTACTTTGAAAGATGGTTTCAATATGATCGTGGCTGCCGCAGGAGAATTGAAGGACAGCATAACCCTGGAAAAGGTGGAAAAAGAGCCGTCCATTTATGTGCTTCCGGAAGTGAATGAGAGGGCGGAAGGTGTGGCAAACTGGTTTAAGCTTGCCGGAGACCTTGATCTGAAGGCTCCTATGGAGTTCCCGGAAGGAAAGTACAGTGTGAAGGATACCATGGAGGAACTGGCAAATTCTCCGGAAGCATTGGGGATTGCAACCGAGGCGTTCAAGCTTACCATGAATATGAAAGTCGCTCCGGGTGAAGGAATGTGGGATATGATGAAGAGCATGAAGCTTGAAGACGCCATTAAGATGGCTGGCTCCATGGCCCCGGAAGGATTTATGGAAAGTGTTAACGGAAAACTGATCAAAATAGATAAAGCATGATATGTAAGGATACACGGCCTGTAATTTTTGGGTAACCGGAATTACAGGGAGTATCCGAAAAGGAGAGAGAGTATGGCAAAACAAAATACTTCCGTTCAGCCTTTTGGCATGAAGGATAAAGTTGGATATATGTTCGGTGATTTCGGTAACGATTTTACCTTCATTTTATCCTCTATGTTTATGATGAAATTTTATACGGACGTTATGGGCATCTCAGCGGGCGTAGTGGGCATACTGATGATGGCGGCACGTTTTGTAGACGCAGTGACGGACGTTACTATGGGACAGATCGTAGACCGTTCCAAGCCTACCAAGGACGGGAAGTTCCGGCCCTGGCTCAAGCGTATGTGCGGACCGGTGGCGATCGCTTCGTTTCTGATCTATCAGTCAGCCTTTGCAAATATGGCATACGGCTTTAAGGTAGTATGGATGGTTGTTACTTATCTTTTGTGGGGATCTATTTTTTATACATCCATTAATATTCCATATGGTTCCATGGCGTCAGCTATTTCCTCGGATCCCAAGGACCGTGCGGAGCTGTCTACCTGGAGAACCATTGGAGCAACACTTGCCGGTATGGTCATCGGCGTTGGCACACCGATGGTGGCTTATGTGACAGTAGAGGGAAATACGGTTTTGTCCGGATCCCGTATGACGATCATTGCAGGAGTCTTTTCCGTATGCGCGATCATCTGTTATCTGCTCTGCTATAACCTGGTCCGTGAGCGTGTTCCGGTTGCAGCAAACAATCAGAAGCTGGATGTTGGAAAAATGTTAAAGAGCCTTGTTACAAACCGCGCTCTCCTTGGAATCATCGCGGCTGCGATCCTTCTTCTTCTGGCACAGCTTGGTATGTCGGGAATGTCCGGCTACGTATACCCGAATTATTATGGCTCAGGTTCAGCGCAGTCATTATCTTCGTTGACCAGTAATGTTGTTATTTTAGTTGTATGCGCTCCTTTTGCAGCAAAGCTTGCGGCTAAATTCGGCAAGAAAGAACTTTCGGCTGTTTCCTGCCTTCTGTCCGCAGTAATATATACCATCTGTCTTATTATAAAGCCTGCGAATGTCAACGTATATATTGTATTCTACACGGTTGCATACATCGGAACAGGATTCTTTAATACGGTTATCTGGGCAATGATCACAGACGTTATTGATGATTCTGAGGTAAAGAACGGTATCCGTGAGGATGGTACGATTTATGCGGTATATTCCTTTGCGCGTAAGGTAGGGCAGGCTCTTTCTTCCGGTATGGTGGGCGGGCTGCTCAGCCTGATCGGCTATACTCAGGCGACGGCGTTTGATCCTGCTGTTACGGAAGGGATTTTCAAAATGTCCTGTATTATTCCGATCATCGGATTTGCCGCTGTTGCACTTGCCCTGATATTCATTTATCCTCTGAATAAAAAGCGCGTGGAAGAAAATACCGCGGAGCTTGCACGCAGACGCGGGTAAGAATAGCGGATAAGAATAATTGTTACTGTTTACGTTATTGTTCACACCTATGGTGTAAAAAGTAACGAATAAATTTTTTTAAATATCACATACTTGTGCTATAATTATCTTGCAGAAGGAAAGTCCGGCGGGGCCGGTCTGGGCTGATTTTTGTCAGCATTTCAGGCCCGCTTCGCCGGCTTTTTATTCCCGTGAAAAAAGGAGTATAGAAATCAGTCGATTACCCAGGACATAAAGGTCATGGGCTTGCAACTGCCCGGTCGTAGTAAAAACGAAAGGATTTAGTTTATGAAGCTATCAGAATATAAAAAGAAAAAGGATTTTCTTGTATGTGTGGACAGCGACGGCTGTGCCATGGATACCATGGACATTAAGCATATCCGCTGCTTCGGCCCCTGCATGGTGAAGGAGTGGGGATTAGAGCAGTGGCAGGATGAAATCCTGAAAAGGTGGAATGAGATCAATCTGTACACAATGACAAGGGGAATCAACCGTTTTAAAGGATTGTCCATAGCTTTACAGGAAATCCATACAAAATATACGGAAATAGAAGATCTGGATTCTCTGGTGCAGTGGGTGGATAACAGCGCTGAGCTGTCCAACGACGCCATACAGAGAGAAATTGAGGTCAGGGACAGCCAGTGCCTGAGAAAGGCTCTTTCCTGGAGTAAAGCAGTAAACGCTTCTATCAATCAGCTTCCCGACGAGGTGAAGCTTCCGTTTGAAGGAGTAAAAGAGGCTTTGGCGTATGCGCAGGAGTCTGCCGATGTGGCCATCGTATCCAGCGCCAATCCCGACGCTGTTCTGGAAGAGTGGGAACGCTACGGGCTTTTGGAGCATACGGATATTGTACTTGCCCAGGATGCGGGAAGCAAAGCTTTTTGCATCGGCGAATTATTGAAGGCAGGCTATAGCAGAGAGCATGTGCTGATGTGCGGGGACGCTCCGGGAGATCTGGACGCCGCACGGAAGAACGGGGTCTTTTATTATCCCATCTTGGTACGCAGGGAAAAGGAGTCCTGGAAGGAATTCCGGGAGGAAGCGGTTTCCCGTCTGACAGGGGAAAGCTATGGAGGCGAATACCAGCAGAAAAAGATCGACGAGTTTCTAGAAAATTTAAAATAATAGAAAAGAAGACAAAAAGGAAAAATAAATAAAGAAAAGGAGATTGAAGTATGGTAGATATGAAGGCAAATCCATTTTATCTGTCTGACGAGGACTGTAAATGGGTAGAGGACACAATTGCAGGAATGACGCTTGATGAAAAAATCGGCCAGTTATTTTTTAACATGGGCTCCAGCCGTGATGAGGAATATCTGAAAATGACTGTAAACAAATATCATATCGGCGGAATCCGTTATAATCCGGCTAACGCAGACGAGGTCCATGAGCAGAACCGGATCCTCCAGGAAAACAGCAAAATCCCGCTGATCATTGCCTGCAACACGGAGAACGGCGGAGACGGCGCCTGTGTGGACGGAACGACTATCGGAAGTCAGACGAAGATCGGAGCAACAAGGAATCCGGAGTATGCTTATAATCTTGGATATATGTCTAACAAAGAGGCGGCTGCCATCGGCTGCAACCTGTCTTTTGCTCCGGTAAGCGATATTCTGTATAACTGGGAAAATCCGGTCATTGGTCTTAGAACCTACGGAAACGACGTGGACAGAGTTATGGAAATGACAAAGGCTTATATGGACGGCGCACACGCAAATCCCGGCTTCTGCTGCGCTGCCAAGCATTTCCCCGGCGACGGACTGGATTTCCGCGATCAGCACGTTGCAAACAGCGTAAACGATTTCAGCTGTGAAGAGTGGGACGCTACCTTTGGAAAGGTTTATAAGAACCTGATCGACAACGGACTGGAAGCGATCATGGCAGGACATATTATGCAGCCTGCTTACACACGTTATTTTAACCCGGAAATCGAAGATGACGACATTATGCCTGCAACCTTATCACCGGAGCTGATCAACGGCCTTCTGAGGACAAAATTGGGCTTTAACGGCATGGTTCTGACCGACGCCTCCCATATGGTAGGCCTGACCTGCCGTATGAAACGATGCGACCTGATGCCGGCGGCTATTGCGGCAGGCGTGGATATGTTCCTGTTCTTCAACGATATGGAGGAAGATTTCGAGAGTATGAAACAGGGATATCTGGACGGCAGGATCACGGAAGAGCGTTTAAGCGACGCCCTTCACCGTATTCTGGCTTTGAAGGCTCATATGGGACTTCATAAAAAGTCTGCCAAAGAGCTTGTACCGCCGCACAGCCAGGTACATGAGATCGTGGGCTGCAAAGAGCACAAGGCTATGCAGAAGGAGATTTCCGAAAAAGCCATTACCCTTGTGAAATATAAGGATAAAGAGGTTCTGCCCATGATCCCGGAGCGTTACAAACGGATCATGATCGTTTATGTAAAGGGCTTGGAAGCGCCGGGAATCGGTTCTTTAATGTCCAAGAATAAGGTATCCCCTGCAGAGTCTCTCAGAGATAAGCTTATAGCGAAAGGGTTCGACGCATTTGTTTATGAGAGCCCGGTACAGAAGCTGCTCAAACAGGCAGAAGCAGGAGGAAAGCCGGATCTCAATGTGTATTTTGCGGGAAAAACCCCCATCAAGGATTTTGTGGAGGGGCAGGATCTGATTATTACTCTTGTGGATATCGCAGGCGGGTTCCAGCCGGTGGCACGTCCGGCGTTTGGCATGACAAAGGGAGGCGGAGAGATTCCGTGGTATGTACATGAGCTTCCGGTTATTGTTATCGGCACGAAGCAGCCGTTTGTACTGGCGGATATCCCGCAGGCGCGTACCTATATCAACACCTATGACGTTCTGGATTCTACCTTTGACGCGCTGGTGGAGAAGCTGATGACAGGCCCGGACGCTTTTGAAGGGCAGGATCCTGTGGACTCCTTCTGCGGCGTATGGGATACAAGGCTTTAAAGAACAGAAGAAATCCGCGCAGCTTTAGCTGCGTGGTTCAGGAAATAATATGCCAAAACCGCAAGTTTTGCAATGTATAAAGCAATTAATCGGCTATGATTTTTGCCCGTTTTATTTTATAATAGATGTATACAAAAACGTGAGGCAAAAAAACATGTAAACTGAAAAACATGTAAAGTAAAAAAGAAAGGATGGATATGGAATTATGGAAATGACACTCAGATGGTACGGCTCGAAGTTTGACACGGTTACATTAAAACAGATCCGCCAGATCCCGGGCGTAACAGGAGTTATCACAACTCTGTATGACACACAGCCGGGGGAGGTATGGAGCAGAGAGAGAATCCGCGCTATGAAGGAAGAGGTTGAGGCAGCAGGACTGAACCTGTCCGGTATTGAGAGCGTAAATATTCATGATGATATCAAGACCGGCAGAGGAAACAGAGACCAGTATATTGCCAACTATATTGAGACACTGGAGAATCTGGGACAGGAAGACATCCATCTTGTATGCTACAATTTCATGCCGGTATTTGACTGGACAAGAACAGAACTTGCGCGTGTAAGACCTGACGGTTCCACCGTACTTGCCTATACTCAGGAAGCAGTGGACGCCCTTGATCCGGAAAAGATGTTTGACTCTATCGCAGGGGATATGAACGGCACCGTTATGCCGGGATGGGAGCCGGAGCGTATGGCAAAGGTAAAAGAACTGTTTGCCATGTACAAAGATGTGGATGATGAGAAATTATTTGAAAACCTGAAATACTTCCTTGAGAAAATCATGCCGGTCTGCAACAAGTATGACATTAAGATGGCAATTCATCCGGACGATCCGGCATGGAGCGTATTCGGACTTCCAAGGATCATCACCAACAAAGAAAACATCCTGAGAATGATGAAGATGGTTGACGATCCTCATAACGGCGTAACCTTCTGTTCCGGTTCCTATGGGACAAACCTGAACAATGATCTGCCGGATATGATCCGTTCTTTAAAGGGCAGGATTCATTTTGCCCATGTGCGTAACCTGAAATTCATCACGCCTACGAATTTTGAGGAAGCCGCACATCTGTCTTCTGACGGAACCTTTGATATGTACGAGATCATGAAGGCTCTTTATGATATCGGATTTGACGGCCCTATCCGCCCGGATCACGGACGAATGATCTGGGACGAGGTAGCAATGCCCGGTTACGGCCTGTATGACAGAGCTTTAGGGGCAACGTATCTGAACGGCTTATGGGAAGCGATTGAGAAAGGAGCAACACGCAAATGAAATTAAATAAACAGGGATTGGCTGACAAAGCAAAATGGGAAGCAGCCGGGTATGCCCTTCCTGCTTTTGACAGAGAAAAGGTAACGGCGGCAACCTATGAAAATCCATTCTGGATTCATTTCGGCGCAGGAAATATTTTCCGTGCGTTTCAGGCAAATGTAGTACAGAATCTTCTCAATGAAGGCGTACTGGACAGAGGACTTGTGGTAGCGGAAGGCTTTGACTATGAAATTATTGAGAAAATGAACCGTCCCCATGACGACTACAGCATTCTTGTGACCTTAAAGGCAGACGGAAATGTAGAGAAAACAGTTGTGGGAAGCGTTGTGGAATCTCATACTCTGGATTCCGAAAACGACGGGGAATTCAGCCGTTTAAAAGAAATTTTTACAAAGGATTCCCTTCAGATGGCAAGCTTTACCATTACAGAAAAAGGCTACAGCCTTGTAACAGGTAAAGGAGATCTGATCCCGGATGTGGCGGCGGATTTTGAAGCCGGCCCTGATAAGCCAAAGAGTTATATCGGCAAGGTTGCTTCCCTTCTGTACACACGTTTTAAGGCAGGAGAAAAGCCTATTGCTATGGTGAGCATGGATAACTGCTCCCACAATGGGGATAAGCTTTATGCGGCTATCAGCGCCTTTGCAGATAAATGGACGGAAAATAACCTGGCGGACGCCGGATTTAAGGCGTACGTAAATGATAAGAGCAAGGTTTCCTTCCCGTGGAGTATGATCGATAAGATCACCCCGCGTCCGGATGCTTCCGTAGAGGAAATTCTGAAGAAAGACGGCGTGGAAGAGCTTGAGCCGGTTATCACCTCCAAGCGTACCTATGTGGCTCCGTTTGTCAACGCGGAAGAGTGCGAATATCTGGTGATCGAGGATGCATTCCCCAACGGAAGACCGGAACTTGAAAAAGGCGGCCTGATGTTTACGGAACGTGAAACAGTAGATAAAGTGGAGAAGATGAAGGTCTGCACCTGCCTGAATCCTCTGCATACCTGTCTGGCAGTATTCGGATGTATTCTCGGATATGAAAAGATCTCTGAGGAAATGAAGGATCCGGAACTGAAGAAGCTGGTAGAGGTTGTTGGATATCAGGAAGGACTTCCGGTAGTTATCAATCCGGGAATCCTGGATCCGAAAGAATTTATCGATACTGTATTGAACGTACGTGTTCCTAATCCGTTTATGCCGGATACTCCCCAGCGTATTGCTACGGATACCTCACAGAAGCTTGCAATCCGTTTTGGCGAGACGATCAAGGCATATCAGGCTTCTCCGGAACTGGATGTAAAGAGCCTGAAGCTCATTCCGCTTGTATTTGCCGGATGGCTGCGTTATCTTATGGGAATTAATGACGCAGGAGAGAAATTCGACCTGAGCCCGGATCCGCTGCTGGATACGGTATGCCCGTATGTTTCCGGCCTGAAGCTTGGAGGAACTGTGGACGCAGAAGCCTTGAAGCCTGTTCTGGAAAACGCGAAGATCTTCGGAGTAAACCTGTACGAGGTTGGAATGGCCGATACTGTAGTCGGTTATCTCAATGAGATGATCGCGGGAGTAGGAGCTGTCAGAGAAACTCTGAAAAAATACGTATAAAGCCTTTTAAAACATGTGTGAAAAACATCTTACGAAAAGCAATTTTTAGATACCCTCCAGCAACAGCATGATAAATCCATGAAGCAATAGAAAAAAGATAAGCCCCGTATCCCTTATGTTAAAGATGAGGATACGGGGCTTGCTTTTTACAGAATGATCTCTCTGCTGATAATCTCAATGGGAATTTCGTAATAGTAGCTTTTAGGGATCTGCATCTTGATGAGATAGTCAAAAAGCTGCCGTACGATCTGATAACCCTGCTGTTTGGCGTCCTGTGAAATGACAAAATCCAGAACGCCCTCTTTCAAAAGAGCTTCTGTCTCCGGAACCAGATCATGGCTGATGATAGGGATATGTCTCTTTACATTGGCAACGGAGAGCGCGTTACGTACCCCGTCGCTGCCGCTTCCGGAAAGGTAGAAGCCGCTAAGGTCAGGATATTTATTCAGATATCCTAACGCAATGCGGAACGCTTCTTCTCTTTTATCCTGATTTTCCTTCACATCTATGATGACCAGTGAATTGTCCTTTTCCGCGAGCCGTGTCTGGAAGCCCCGGAGCCTGTCAGGATGGCAGGAAAGAGTCTTAGAGCTGATGATCACCCCGATCTTTCCGCCCTTTGGCAGAAGCTTCTCCATTAAGCCTGCTGCCACAGAGCCGGCTTTTACGTGATCCTGTCCTACATAGCGGAAGCCGTGGATTTCCTCCAGGGGGGAATTAAAGGTCAGGATGCTGATCCCGTTTTCCTTCATCTGGTTGATCTTGCGGATGACTTCTTTACTGTCAATGGGAATCAGGGCAAGGCCGGAGATATTCATATTTTCAAGCTCTATAAGAATGCCGATCAGCTCTGCCGGTTCCAGGGTTGTGAGCATACGGACAATAACCTCAAAACCAAAGGAGGCAAATTCATTCTGGGCTTTTTTGATACCGCTTAACAATACCTGAATAAAGGGGTTGTAATCAGGCGTCAGGATAATCCCGACCTTTACAGGGTTCTTGCTCAGCACAAGCGCTTTGCCTACCAGGTTGGGGTGATAATCTACATTTTTCAGAATGTCCTGAACCCGTTCGCGGGTTTCTTTTTTTACGCCGGGGCGGTTGTGGATCACTTTGTCTACGGTGGCCCGGGATACATTGGCGAGTTTGGCGATTTCATTAATAGTAACAGACATACGAGTACTCCTTCGGAATCATAAAGATATGTAACTTTCCTTGTCTGAATTTTATCATAAAGAGGGAGTCAGGACAAGCAAATTCAATGGCAAAATATAACAAAATTACTTATCAATCCGCAAATTGTGCACGTGCACAATTAAATTCGATAAAATTGCAAAAATTCACAAAAAATATACGATAAGCAATATATTATACACGAGCACAAAAAATAAAACTAAAGAATACGGAAGTAAATAATGGTAAAAATACACAAAAATAAGACTAATTTAATGTTAAAACTGTATAATTGACACAACCGCCGTTTAATGCTATTATCAAATAAAGAGCACGAGCACAATACAAAGAAAAGGAGAATCAATATGAAATTTGGAATGGGTTATGCTTTCTGGGGAAATACCTGGGACTGCGATGTAGAAAAATATAAGAAGGTAGCAAAGAAGCTTGCTGATTTTGGATTTGATATGTATGAGATCAGCGCTGACCATCTTTTCCATATGAGCGAGCAGGAGCTGGCGGAAATGGCCGCCATCGGAAAAGAGTACGGATTAACTTATTCCACTAACAGCGGTCCTGCAAAACAGTACGATCTGGCTTCGGCAGACGAGGCAGTGAGAAAAAACGGCCTGGATTATTTTAAGAGAATCTTGAGAAATATGGACGTGATAGGTTCCCCGGTGCTGGCAGGAGCGATTTATTCCTTCTGGCCATGTGACTTTCAGGTGGTTGATAAGCCGGCGGCATGGGACAGAAGCATTGCAATGTTAAAGGAGCTTGGCGCTGTGGCTGAGGGATATGGGATCGAATGTTCCCTGGAAGTCCTGAACAGAAATGAGACCTTTATCCTCACAGACTGCAGAGAAGCAAAAGAATACTGTGACCGCGTAGGAAGCAAAGCAGTCAATATCCTTCTGGATACCTACCACATGAACATTGAAGAGGATAATATGTGCGACGCCATCCGTCTGGCAGGCGATATGCTTGGACATTTCCATGTAGGAGAAGCAAACAGAAAGCTTCCGGGAATGAACAACAGCATTGACTGGGACGGAGTGGGACAGGCGCTGAGGGATATCAATTACAATAAGGGCGTTGTTATGGAGCCGTTCCTTCTTTCCGGGGGAGCCGTAGGAAGAGATATCCGGGTATGGAGAGATTTAAGCAATGGCGCGGATGAAGCGCAGATGGATGAATACCTGAAGAATTCCCTGGTGTTCTTAAAGAGTAAATTTGAGGGTTGATCACAGGAGGTGGAAAGAATGGCAGAAGTTTGGATCATGGGCGAAATGATCGTAGAAATCATGAGAGCGCAGGAGGATATGCCTCTGGACCGCCCCGGATTATTTAAAGGTCCTTATCCCAGCGGGGCGCCTGCAATTTTTATCGATACGGTTGCAAGGCTTGGGCACAGCGCCGGAATACTTGGAGGCGTAGGAAAGGACGATTTCGGGAAATGCCTGCTGGAACGCCTGAAGGGCGACGGAGTAGACTGCAGCCAGGTAATTGAAAGCGAGACCTGCGCCACGGGAGCCGCGTTTGTTACCTATTTTTCTGACGGATCCAGAAAGTTTATTTTCCATATGGGAAACACACCGGCGGCAGAGCCAAAGATGCCGGAGGCGTCGGTCTTAGAAGGCGTGAAATATTTCCACATTATGGGATGCTCCTTATCCGCGAAACAGGAATTTGGAGAAGAAATTGTGAAAACCATGAGACTTGCCAGAAGCATGGGAGCTAAGATCTCTTTTGATCCCAATATCCGTAAGGAGCTTTTGACAGGCGGTTCCTCTTTGGAGCTTGTAAAAGAGGTTGTAGAGAATACTTCAGTATTTCTTCCGGGTGTGGAAGAGCTTTTGATGATAACCGGCAAGGATACGGTGGAGGAAGCCGTAAAGGCAAGCTTTGAAAATGAAGCGCTGGAAATCCTTGCACTTAAGAGAGGGTCTAAGGGTTGTACCGTATATACCAGAAATGAAGTGATCGAGATGGGAGTTTATCCTGTTGAGGCGGTGGACGCAACAGGAGCCGGAGACAGCTTTGACGGGGCATTTATCAGCGGGCTTCTGGAGGGAAAACCCATCAGGGAGATCCTGAAGATGGCTTCCGCAGCAGGAGCATTAAATACGGCAGCCTTTGGGCCTATGGAGGGGAAAATAAATCAGGATACTATAAAGTCCATGATAGATGCCAACGCTTAAGCGCTGGCAGGATGGAGGGACTATGAGCCAAGAGATCAAGTTAGAGTTAAAAAATATATCAAAAAGCTTTCCGGGAGTAAAGGCCCTTGACGGTGTAAACATTGTGCTGAGAAAAGGCACGGTCCACGCGGTCGTTGGGGAAAACGGAGCCGGAAAATCCACACTGATGAAGATCATCAACGGACTTTACCAGCGTGATGAGGGACAGGTTTTTCTTGACGGAAAAGAAGTAAGATTCTCCGGGCCGATGGAATCATCGGCTGCGGGAATCGCAATGATCTATCAGGAGCTGAACTTTTTCCCGGAGCTTTCTATAGCGGAAAATATTTATATGAAGCGCCAGCCCACACAGGGAGGACGTGTTGAATGGAAAAAGATGTACGATATGGCAAAGAAGATCCTGGACGAAAATAATCTTCCCTATGATCCGAAAATGAAGATCAAGGAGCTTCCCATTGCCAGTATCCAGATGTTGGAGATCGTAAAGGCAGTCGCTTTTAACGCGCAGGTGATCATCATGGATGAGCCCACTTCCTCTATTTCCAATAAAGAGGTGACAATGCTTTTTGACAAGATCAACGAGCTGAGGGCAAAGGGAATCAGCTTCCTGTATATCAGCCATAAGATGGAAGAAATCTTTAAGATCGCAGACGACATTACCATTATCCGTGACGGAAAGAGTATCATCAGCGGCCCGGTCAATGATTTTACGGAGGACACGATCATTACCCACATGGTAGGCCGTTCCATTGATAATGTTTATCCCAAGGAGACCGTTCCCATAGGCGAGGTGGCTTTTGAGGCGAAGAATCTGTGCAGCGACGGAATGTTCAAGGACGTCTGTCTCAATGTACATAAAGGTGAGATCGTTGGGATGGCAGGTCTGATCGGAGCGGGAAGAAGCGAGGTCTGCCGGGCGATATTCGGCCTTGATCCTCTGGATTCAGGAGAAATTACTCTGTGCGGTAAGCCTTATGTTCCGAAGGATGTCACCCATGCGATCAAAAATAAAATACTGATGATCACAGAAGACCGAAAAAAAGAAGGGATTATCGGTGTGCGAAGCTGCAGGGAGAATATTACGATCACCAGCCATCATATCCGTAAGGGTGTGTTTATGAATCTGAAAAAAGAGGTTAAAGAAGCTACGGAAATGGCTGAAATGCTTAAGGTAAGGTTTGCGGGCATTGAAACTCCTATTGGCTCCTTAAGCGGCGGCAATCAGCAGAAGGTGCTTCTGGCGCGCTGGCTGATGCTGGACAGCGACCTCCTGATCCTGGATGAGCCTACCAGGGGTATCGACGTAGGCGCGAAGCTTGAAATTTATAATATCATGACAGATTTAGCAAAAAAAGGGTATGCGATTTTGATGATCTCATCTGAAATGCCGGAGCTTCTGGGAATGTGCGACAGGATTTATGTAATGAGTCAGGGATATGTTACCGGCTGCCTGAATCGTGATGAATTTGACCAGGAAAGAGTCATGCAGTTAGCGACGGGACTTGTTAAATAAACTGATATACTGCCTGACGGCGGTATCACCATAAATGAAAGTCGATTGCTACGCACTTTTATAGCAATAGATTCGGAAAGTGAGGAGAAAAAGATGAAAACTAAGTCAAAACTTGATATCCGTAAATATTCGCTGATATTGATCCTTGTCTGTATGATAGTCGTATGTTCCTTCTTATCAAGCAGCTTCTTTACAGTAAAGAACTTTACGAATATCCTTAAGCAGGTTAGTATTGTTACTATTTGTTCCTTTGCGCAGGGCATGATCATTATTCTGGGAGATATCGACCTTTCTATCGGATATCTTGCAGGCATGGCGGGAACTTATGCATGTATTATGTATGTTTCCACAGGAAATCTGGTGCTCGCGTTCCTGTTCGGTATTTTCCTGGGAGCGCTGGTAGGCGCGATCAACGGTTTGTTTGTAGCACATTTCAAGCTTCCGGCATTTATCGTAACACTGGCTATGCAGACAGTATGTTTCGGAGCTATCTGCCTGTATACAGGCGGGCAGAATGTTTATAAGATCGGTGATTTTAAAGTGCTGGGCCAGGGAGAGGTTCTGGGATTTATACCGATTACCGTAGTGTTTATGCTTATTATGCTGGTTATCACGCATATTCTTCTGAAATACACGAAATTCGGCCGTTATCTCTATGCGATCGGCGGTAATACTGAGGCGGCTAACGCGGCCGGTATCCAGGTAGAAAAGGTTAAATGGGCTGCGTTTATTATTTCAGGCATTTTTGCAGCCGTTGCAGGTATGGTTATGATGGGACGTCTGAATGCGGGAATCCCAAGTGAAGGAGCCGGTTACGAAACAGACGCCATCACCGCGACAGTTATCGGAGGTACAAGCTTTTCAGGCGGAGCAGGTACTGCGTTCGGCACCTTCCTTGGTTCGCTGATCATCGGTATTCTGAATAATATTATGAACCTTATGGGAATCGATTCCTATATGCAGATGATAATCAAAGGGGCGATCATCATTCTGGCGGTACTGGCAGACGTACTTACAAAGACACAGAAGAGAACTGTAAAGATCATGGTATCAGCTTCTGACGCGAAACAGAAGTAAAAATAAAAGCAAAAACAAAATAATTTCAAAACAAAAAAGGAGGATTTTACAATGAAATCAAAGAAAGTTTTAAGCGTACTTTTAGCAGCAGGTATGGTCGCAGGATTGATGACCGGAGCAGCAACCACGGTATCCGCAGCAGAGGAACCATATAAAGTAGCGTTCCTGCCCACAGATATGTCCGCAACCTTTGCTTCCTGGCTTGCGTCCGAACTTGAGACTGCTTTTGAAGCCTATGACGATATGGAACTGACTATCATGGATTCCAAGAATGAACTGAATACCCAGATCAGCAACATGGAAACCTGTGTAGCTCAGGGATATGACTATATTATCCTGCTTCCGCTTGAGCCGGCTGCAACAGACGATATGGTGGCAAGCTATATTGAAGATGGAACTCCGATGATGAACATTAATCTTGATGATCTTCAGGTTGAAAAGGCTTCCAGCGTTATCGCCAATCCATATGACCTTGGTACTGTCGTAGCGGAAAAAGCAAAGGAACTTACTCCGGAAGACGCCAACGTAGTAGTTCTCTTAGGGCCGTCCGGAAATACCGACTCTATCGAACGCCGCAGAGCATATGAGGACGTTCTTTTCTCCCAGAATGAAAACATTACCATTCTTGACGAGCAGCTTGGAGACTGGGAAAAATCCAAAGGTATGGAATTAATGGAAAACTGGTTACAGGTACATGACAAAATCGACGCTGTTATTTCCATGAACGACGCTATGGCTATCGGTGCTTATGAAGCAGCTAAAGACGCCGGCGTAGCAGATGAGATCATGTTCTTCGGCGTAGACGGGCTTGCAGATGCAGCAGTTGCCATCGAAGCAGAAGAAATGGATGCTACCGCCCTTCAGGATGCACAGGTTATGGCAGAGGAAGGCGCCCGTATCGTACATGAAGTACTGACCGGAGAAAACGAAGAAGGATATGAGAAGGTTCAGATTCCTGTAACTCTGATCACAAAAGACAATGTAGACGAATTTATCACAAGATATACAGAAAATGGTATGCTTAGCGAATAATTGAACGCAGAGCAGATGAGTATTTTCCCCCTGCTTCAAGTGCGCAGAGGACTAAGCGGTGGAGATGAGGGGGGAGCTTATGTCAGTGGGAGTTTAAAACTCCCACTGGCAAGTTATAAAAAATAAATATGGAGGACATAAAAATGAAGCAAGCAGTATTAACATCAGCGGAGACAATTGAATTCAGCGAAATTGAAAAACCTGTCATTAAACCAAATGAGATTTTGATGAAAGTAAAGAATGTGGGGATTTGCGGTTCTGATATCCATGCTTATTATGGAAAGCATCCATTTATGTCCTTCCCCATTCGTTTGGGACATGAGATGGCAGGAGAGGTTGTGGAAGTCGGCGCTGACGTAACGGGAATTGAAGTGGGTGATCTGGTAACGGCAATGCCTCAGGAATTCTGCCATGAATGTGAGCCGTGTAAAAGCGGAAGATATAATATCTGTAATACCCTTGAGGTAATCGGATGTCAGACTCCGGGAGCTGCATGTGAATACTTTAATGTAGACGCAGCTCTGATCAAGAAAATTCCGGAAGGGATGTCTGCAGAGCTTGCAGCGACCATCGAGCCCGCAGCCGTAGGCGTACATGCCGTAAGAAGAAGCGGAAGCGTAAAAGGAATGAATGTTGTTGTAATGGGAGCCGGTACTATTGGAAATGTAACCGCACAGGCGGCTCTTGCAGAAGGTGCAAAGAGCGTCCTGATCACGGATCTTTCTGATTACCGTCTGGAACTGGCAAAGTCCTGTGGAATTCCTCATGCGGCCAATACCGGAAAGATCACCATGCAGGAAGCGATACAGGAAGCGTTCGGGGACGAGGGCGCGGATATTTTCTTTGAATGTATCGGTATCGGCGCGGCTGTAAATCAGGCGATCGAGTGCTCTAAAAAGGGACATGACATTATAATCGTAGGTGTTTATGGTTCTACACCGCAGATCAACATGGCGTGGGTACAGGATCGGGAATTCAGGCTGATCGGTTCCCTGATGTATGTAGATAAGGATTTCCAGGATACCATTGATTATATGGCAGCCGGAAAAATTAATATGAAACCATTGATTTCCAAAGTATTTAAATTTGATGAATATCAGGAAGCCTTTAAATATATTGAAAAGAATAAGGATACAAGCTTAAAGATTCTTATTGAAATGTAAGCGTTAATATGTAAGTGAGTAAATCAGTTAAAAAAATCTCTGAGAAGTAAGTGTAAGTGACTGCAAACAGGGTGCTGCGTTTTGCAGCATCCTGTTTTGCGCTTAAAAACAGGACTGTAAAGACGAATAACAGGAAAATTATAAAAGGAAGAATGTATAAAAGAACCTGTGAAAGAAAAAACCTGTAAAAAAATATAAAAGAAAATGGGTGAGAAAATAATATGGAAAATAACAGCATTAAAGATAACAGCATCAACGAAAACAAATATAGGAATTTTAATGAGGATTTTTCTCTTGAGGGAAAAACAGCGATTGTAACAGGCGCATCTAATGGGATCGGAATAGAGATCGCAAAGATGTTTGCAAGAAAAGGCGCGGATATCGTATCCTTTGATTTAAAGGCATCAGAAGAATTAAAGGAATATGTAGAGGGGCTTGGAAGAAAATTCCTTTCGTATGTGGGCGATCTTACTGTGACCGCGGATATTCAGGGAGTAGTGGACGCTGCCATAGAAGCTTTCGGAAAGATCGACGTGCTGGTAAACTGCGCCGGGATCGGATTTCTGGAAATGGCATCGGAAAGTACAGAGAAAGTATGGGATATGACAATTGCCGTCAACCTTACCGGAAGCACCAGAATGGCGTTGGCAGTTGGTAAAACCATGATCGCGAATGGAGGCGGAAGTATCATTAATATTGCTTCTCAGGCAGGCGTTGTTGCTCTGGAAAGACATCTGGCATACGGTACGGCAAAGGCCGGCATTATCCAGATGACCAAACAGCTTGCAGTGGAATGGGGACAGTATAATGTCCGTATTAATGCAATTTCCCCGGCTGTTATCCTTACCCAGATGGGAGCTATGAACTGGAACAATGAAAAGGGAGAGGCATTTAAGAAAATCATTCCGTCACGGAGATTCGGATATCCTGAAGAGGTAGCAGCCTGCGCGGTTTATCTGGCCAGTGACGCCGCAAGTCTGTTTAACGGAGCTAATCTGGTACTGGACGGCGGATTTACCATTGAATAGAAACAGACAGTCCGTTTATGGAAGAGAGGACGAAAGAATGAAGCATCCCTTACAGGAAATGATAGAAAAAAGAAAACAAGGACAAAAATGTGGGATTCCTTCATATTGTACTGCCAATGAGTTGGTTCTGGAGGAAGCACTGATTAGGGCGAAACAGTCAGGAAAGCCGGTTTTGATCGAGGCGACGGCGAATCAGGTGAATCAGTACGGCGGTTATACGGGAATGAAGCCCCGGGATTTTTATGAAAAGGTTCTTGCAATGGCAGGAGAGATGGGGCTTTCTGAGGAACAGGTAATCCTTGGAGGAGATCACCTGGGACCGCTGACCTGGCAGAACGAGCCGGAAGATGAAGCGATGAAAAAGTCTGAAGAGTTGGTTTACCAGTATGTTTACGCAGGCTTTACTAAAATCCATTTGGATACCAGTATGAAGGTTGCGGATGATCCGGAAGGCGCTTTGTCGACTGAAACTGTGGCAAGGCGTGGAGTCAGGCTGTATCAGGTATGCATGAAAGCATATGAGGATCTGAAAAAGAGAAAGCCCGGAGCAATGAGGCCTGTTTTTATTGTAGGGTCGGAGGTTCCGATTCCCGGAGGCGCGCAGGAGGAAGAGGATACGCTTGCAGTCACAAAGCCGGAGGCATTTGTGGAAACAGTAAATGCTTACAAAAAGGCATTTCAGGAGGCGGGAATTGAGGACGGCATGAAGGACGTCATTGCAGTGGTGGTACAGCCCGGAGTGGAATTCGGAGACGACCAGGTATTCTTTTACAATCGTGAAAATGCGGCGGATTTGTGTGCGGAACTGAAAAAATTTCCTGATATAGTATTTGAGGGGCATTCCACAGATTATCAAACGGCAGAATGCCTTCGGGAAATGGTTGAGGATGGTATAGCTATCCTGAAAGTAGGCCCGGCCGTTACCTATGGGCTGAGGGAAGCATTGTTTTCCCTGTCTATGATGGAACGGGAGCTGGTTCCTGCAGGAGAGCAGGCGTGCCTGATCGAGCAGTTGGAAGAGAGGATGACAGAACAGCCTGATAACTGGAAAAAGCATTATCACGGCACTTACAGGCAGATGGCGCTGGCAAGGAAGTACAGTTTTTCAGACCGTGCGCGCTATTATATCGGAGATGCAGGGATGGCGGCTGCAATAGAAAAGCTTTTTGATAATCTCAGGAGATATCCGATACCAATGAATATGCTTCATCAGTATATGCCGATACAATATCAGGAGGTACGGGAGGGAAGACTTACCCTTGATCCGAAGCAGCTTGCTTTAAGCGGCGCTGCACGGTTTATGAAGGATTATGAGTATGCAGCTTATAAAGATTGAAGAAAAGGCGGAGGCAGAATTATGGCATTAGTTACATCAAAGGAATTGTTAAAAAAGGCGCAGGAAGGGCATTATGCCATCGGGGCTTTCAATGTGGAAAATATGGAGATGGTACAGGCAGTGGTGGCAGCCGCGGAGGAGTTAAAGTCTCCGGTTATTATGCAGACTACACCGTCAACAATAAAGTATGCGGATGTGGATTACTTCTATGCAAATGTCAGAGTAGCGGCTGAAAAGGCCAGCGTACCGGTGGTGATGCACCTGGATCACGGCAGCAGCTTTGAACTGGCAATGAAAGCATACCGTGCCGGATATACTTCAATTATGATCGACGGTTCCCATGGAACCTTTGAGGAAAATATTGCGGTTACTAAAAAGGTTGTGGATGCCTGCCATCCGGGAAATATTCCTGTTGAGGCAGAGCTTGGAAAGGTCGGTGGAAAAGAGGATGACCTGGAGGGCGGGGACGGAAATCCTTACACCGTTCCTTCTGAAGCGGCAGAGTTCGTAAAGGCTACCGGAATTGATTCCCTGGCGGTTGCAATCGGTACGGCCCATGGAGTTTATAAAGGGATTCCCAAGTTGGATGTGAATCGTTTAAGCGAGATCAGGGAAGTGGTATCCATACCGCTGGTGCTTCACGGAACCTCCGGTGTGCCGGATGATGCAGTAAGGGAATGCATTAAACGAGGAATCTGCAAGGTAAATTATGCGACGGATTTGAGAATCGCTTTTTCCGAGGGTGTAAAAGAGGTATTAAATGCCAATCCGGATACTATCGATCCAAAGAAATATAATGCGGTAGGAAGAGAAAAGGTAAAGCAGTATGTTATGAGCAAGATCAAAGTCTGCGGAAGCGATGGAAAGGCATAAATAAAAAAAAAGACCATTGTGTTCTAAAGTGAAATTTGATATAATAAAGTCAGTCCATAAAAGGACTGACTTTAATTTTACATTTAGAAAGAAGATTCTTTTGGATCAATACGAAATTATGAACGATGGAAATGTGGAGGTGAGAGACGTGTGCGAAGCATGGGATGGAGCAATGGAAATGTATAAAGAAGAATTTAAGGAACAGGGAATTCAGGAAGGAATACAACAAGGAATACAGCAGAGTCTTGCGTTGGTTGTTAAAATATGTAAAGAAATGTCTAAGACTAAAACGGATACGATTGGTCAAATTACAAGTTATTTTTCTTTTACAGAGAAAGATGCAGAGGATTTTGTGAATAAATATTGGAATTGATCTGGTAAATTTTCTACCTGTGCGGTTGCAATATTGTTGATATTCCAACCGCACAGGTGGAACTTTTTTTAGAGCGGACATCTGTATTTCATATTGTTATATGTTGTAGAACTTGTAGAATTATTCGATTAAGAAAAATATGCTTGACATTCCCTGTAAATGAGTATATTGTATAGTTTACAATAACCAAATAAAGATAGCCTTTTATTCAGAGTGGTGGAGATACAAAGGATCTGAGAAGCCACGGCAACCCCTTACAGGTAAGGAAGGTGCCAACCTGAGCGAGTAATCGAACAATAAGAGGATTGTAAGAAATTCTGAACAGTCCGATTATTTCGGGCTGTTTTTAGTTGGCAGGTTTGCAATACCGATGAATAATAAAGGGTTTGACCTGCCTGGTTTTCATTATAGAAATACATTATACAATAGAAAAGGAGAAAGTCATGGAAAAAATTTTATTTACCTCTGAGTCAGTAACCGAAGGCCATCCTGATAAAATGTGCGATGCCATTTCTGATGCAATTCTTGACGCTTTAATGGAGCAGGATCCAATGAGCCGTGTTGCCTGCGAGACCGCAACAACCACAGGCCTTGTGCTTGTTATGGGAGAAATTTCCACAAAGGCTTATGTAGACATTCAGAAGATTGTAAGAGATACTATAAGAGAGATTGGCTATACCCGCGGAAAGTACGGTTTTGATGCAGATACCTGCGGTGTGATCACAGCTATTGACGAACAGTCTGCAGACATTGCCCTTGGTGTTGATAAAGCTTTGGAAGCAAAAGAAAACGATATGAATGATGATGAATTGGATGCTATCGGAGCAGGAGATCAGGGAATCCAGTTTGGCTATGCTTCCAATGAAACAGAAGAATATATGCCGTACGCCATTAATATGGCTCATAAGCTGGCGCGTCAGCTTACCAAGGTGCGTAAGGACGGCACCCTGAAATATTTGCGGCCGGATGGGAAGACCCAGGTTACTGTTGAGTATAATGAGGAAGGAAAACCAATCCGTATTGACGCGGTAGTCTGCTCTACACAGCATGATCCGGACGTAACTCAGGAGCAGATCCATGAGGACATTAAGAAGTATGTTTTAGATGCGGTTATTCCGGCAGATATGGTTGATAAAGATACCAAATATTTTATTAATCCTACAGGACGTTTCGTTATTGGCGGGCCTCACGGCGACAGTGGATTGACAGGGCGCAAGATTATTGTAGATACTTACGGCGGAACTGGACGTCACGGCGGAGGCGCTTTTTCCGGTAAGGACTGCACTAAGGTAGACCGTTCTGCAGCTTATGCGGCACGCTATGTCGCAAAGAATATTGTGGCAGCAGGACTTGCAGATAAATGTGAAATTCAGTTGTCCTATGCAATCGGAGTTGCCCGTCCGACCTCTATCAATGTGGAGACATTTGGAACCGGAAAGCTTTCTGATACCAGGCTGGTAGAGATTATACGCGAAAACTTTGACCTTCGTCCGGCGGGAATTATCAAAATGCTGGATTTAAGAAGACCAATCTACAAACAGACAGCCGCTTACGGACACTTTGGCCGTACTGATGTGGATTTACCGTGGGAAAAGCTGGATAAAGTGGATGATCTGAAGAAATATTTATGATGAATGTGGATAAGTAGCAGTAAAAGCCCCGGGGATATTCCGGGGCTTTTATAATAAAAAATTACCGCTCTGCATTGAGGTTCAGGATGTCCTGGAATACTTTTGCCGCAGACCTTTTTTCATACGGACAGATAAAAGACAATCTTCGCCATTTGTCATATGGATGATACATGAGGTGAAGTCAATTTCTTTAATATTATTTTTATTTACAATATAAGAACGGTGACATCTGTAGAAACGGTCATCAAGCTGCGGTTGTATTTGTTTTAATTGGGATGAAAACTCAATTATACGGTTTTTTGCGTGAAGAATTACCTTATGGATATTCGTTGATGTTTCAAAAAAAAGAATGTCATCAAATTCTATGTGTAGTTTTTTATCTCCCAAAGATATAGTGAAAATTTTATTAACATTATTGTTTAAAGAAGAATATTTTTCATTAACGTTCAGAATACATTCATGTATTTTTTCGCGTATTTTAAAAGGATTATCTTTAATTATGAAATCGAGAGCCTCTACTTTGTATTGAAAAGTAAGAAAACTCATTTCTGAATGAGAGGTGATAAATATAATAAAACAACGGGGCTCTAATTTCCTGATTTCTTGTGCAAGCTGTAAACCATTCATTGAAGTTTTTAAGTCAATATCCAAAAAATAAAGACCTAAATTTTGGGATTGCTTTGCTTGCTCAATAATAGTATATGGGTTATTGGAAGAAACCGTAATTTGCATATCGAATTCTTCAATCATAATTATATTTTCAATATATTCTTGAAATAATTTTAACTGTGCTTCATTATCTTCACAAATATATACATCCAGCATGGCAAAATCTCCTTCAAAGTTTTGAGTATAATTATTTTCATTATACAATAAATCATATAAAAATGAAAGAAAAATAATAAACGTTTATCTGATAGTATTTTTCGTTCTTGGATAAAACAAAAAATATTTTTAAAATATCAATTACTATTAATTTATATCAAATTTAAATTATAGATTATAATTATTTTGATTTTAATTAGGAGGATTATTTTATGGTATTAGAATTTATTGCAGATAAAGTAGCACAATATTTTACATTATATGTGAAAAGAGAAGAGAGTGAAACAGCAAAACTTAAACTGGGAATTGAGATTGCAGTACATAATATTTTAATGATATCAGTAATACTTTTGATTGCAGGTTACTTGTCAATTCTTAAACAGGTTCTCATTTTTTTCTCTGCTTTCGGAATTTTACGAATGACTTCAGGTGGGATACATTTGAAAAGTAGTATAGGATGTTTAATTTGGTCAACTCTTTTGATTATTGGTGGAGTAAAAATTACTCCATTTATAAACATAAGCCAAAGAGAACTTGTTGTAGTGTTTTTTGTATTAATAATTATTACATTTCAGTTAGCACCCCAAGGAACAGAAAATAATCCGACTAATAAGAAGGATATACCTAAATTGAAATATCAATCGTGCATTTTGTTAATTATATATACAGTAATATCAATTGTTTATGATAAAATTGGAACATTGATTATGTTGGCTTCATTATTCCAAATAATTACTCTCGTTTTACAGTATATTAAAAAGTTTGGGATTTATGAAAAATGTCATTTAAGAAAAACAAAAAAGGATGAATAATCCATAGGGTATCTCATGGGACATCTTCTATTTTTTAGCCATATGCAATGGGGATTTTGTATGAATACGCATATTTCCATTGCATATGGTGGGAAAGTAATTCAGAATTATTAATGAATATTATCATGTTTAAATATTTCTAAATGTTGTATAAATATATTTTCCTTTATCTCGGTATCATGAAATATATTTGGGTATTCAGATATGATTGTACTAGCGTTATGTAATCCAATTCCTCGGTTTTTACCTTTGGTTGATATAGATGCTTTTTTTAATTTGTAATATGGAATATTATAATTAATATAGTTGTTTGATATAATAATTGCAACAGAGTTGCTATTATTAATCATGACTAATGAAAGTTCAGGATTATTTGTCTCTAAGGCCGCCTCAATTGCATTATCTAAAAAAATTCCTAAAACTCTGGCTAAATCAATGGTATCCATCGAAAAAGATTCTATAGGTTCCATAATTTCAATAGTTACTTTAATACCTATTTCATAAGCATAAATAATTTTAGCGGATATAATGCTTTTTATTTCCAGTACTTTTATATTCATAAGCTGATTCAGTTTATAATTACTGTTAGTTATTTTTAAACTAAGAGGTAATATACTTTGGTTAAAATAATTTGACAATCCATCAAGATCCTTATTTTGAATATAACCAGACATAGAAGTCATTATATTAATATAGTCATGCTTAAAAGAACGAACAGAGGCATACATATTTTCTATTTGCTGAGTATATTTTTGCAATGTGTCATAAGCATTTTGTTTAAATTGTATATTGGATTTTATTATATAGGCATTAATAGAATTTACTGTCAATATAAATGAAATTAGTAAGTAAAGGCCAAATAATATACAATTAAACATTATTGTTTTTTTATTATAACCTATGTGTTCTCCAACAATAATATTAAAAATAAAAATAGTAATGCATATTAAAAGGTTAATGCCGATGGATATCCAAACTTTTTGTGGGATTTCCCACTTGTTTTTTAATTTAAACGATTTCTTAATTATTATCGAAATCGAACGACTAAAAAAATATAATAATAAGTTATAAATGATATTATAGATCAAATATAATAATAAATTTTGTTTTAATCCTTCCGCTATAGGATAACCCATCATATTCCAAATTAATGTAAAAAGACTATCCCAAAGTGCACAGAATAGATAAGAAACAAAGAAAATACAAATATTACGCAAACGATTTGTATCAATGAAAAATAAGTAAGAGCTAACAGACAAAATAAGAAGTACAACCCCACTATTACCAGTATAATATACCATTAGTAATATGTTGCCTAATATAATAAGATATAATTCTGCTTTTTTAAAAAACGATATTTTAAAGGGTAAAAAATTTAATAAAGGCACTAAATAAGTAAGCGCATTCATAAGATATATAAGTATATTAATCACTTCAGGAAAATCCCCTTCTTTAATAATTATAAATTCCGAAACTAATTTCATTATGAACCATAGATTGATGAATCAATTTGATATTTATGAAACATTAATGTTTTCAGAATAAAAATGATGAAATAAATATTTGTCTTAGTTATTTTAATGTAATATATTATATTATATTATATATTTTTTTCTTGTTGAAGTCAACAAAAATAATATGATTAAGCAGAATAAACGCATGATACGAATTTTGTTTATATCTTTATTTATGTGGGATTAGGGAGATTATGACGTTTATGACGTAATTTTCGTTATATTATTTTAGAAAAATGTCATTTTTTCTGGATAATTATTTTTTTGAGAGAAATTGAAATCGCTCATACATGTATATGTTATAATTAAAAAAAACTCATACTGTTACGGGATATATTATTAAAATCAGTTGTGAGTTTAAAAAGGGGGTGATAGAGATGAGAAAAAAAGAATTAAAGAAATTTATAGTAAAAAGCATTGGTGATGCGGCGATTTCTTTAGGAACAAAGGCAGTAGGAAAATGTATGATTCCGGGTCTGTTTGATCCTAAATTGCCTGAAAGCCTCAGAGAAGAGAAAAAGTAACTTTATGGAATGGAGTAAGGAGGGAATTTATGAAATTTAGATTTTCAAAAAGAACAATTTTGGGATGTGCATTGGGTATGACAATTCTGGTAACACCAGTTTCAGCGGCAACACATGAATTTAATTTTAAATTCACAGACGTGTATACGACCAAAGATTATGATGAAGTATGGGCAAAATCAGATAATGAAAATAGCTGGTATATTACTTTGCTTAAAAGTGCGGGACTTTTGAAAAATAGTAATATGTCATCTACTAACATTTTTGGGTGCAGAATGAGAGATATGTCAGTTGAACCAACGGTAGATGTTTATCATACATTTTCAAATTATATTTCTAATTACAAAATTAATTACTTGAACGATAGTAATGGTAATCAAATTGCTAAAATGGGACATGCAATGAGATTGAGAGCAAAAAAAGATGATAGCAGTACATCATCTTCTGCTCTTACAGTTTATGGAAAATGTGCACCATAACACAGTACTATGACACAGTGATTAGCGGATATTAATTAGAAAGGAAAGAAGGCATGAAAGATAGGACAAGAAAGATTGTGGTATTAATTACAGTAGTATGCTGTTTGGCTATAACATGTGTTTCAGTTATGGCAGATACTGTATGGTTTACATTAACGTTGCATCATGGAGGAGGAAGTGTAGGAGAACCTGATGATGCATTATCAAAAAAAGTTTTGAAAAACACAGATGGCGATAAAAAATTTTGGATAACACAAGAGTCTTTTGATAATAGTGGAAATTCTAAGGGAGCAATTAGAGCATATTCTCAGATTACAGGTCAGGATTATAAATCTGTTAGTTATATTCCTTTAAAAGCTGGGAAAAATAATATTCTTTCCAGTGCTACATATGGATGGAGTTACATTCCGGGAGGAATTTACTATAATATCATAAGCGAGTTTGGAGGCGGAAGTGTAAATAGGGCAACAGGAAGATATACACCATAAAAAGTAATTTGCTACATGCTTAGAACGCAAGTCGCTACGCGACTTGCGTTCTAATGGATGTGTACGCCTGAAATGCAATGACGGTAGTGTTTTACCATTAATATTTTAATAGCTGAGAAAATTAGGGTGGACTAGATGAAAGAGAAAGTATATATAATGCTGTTATTGTTATGTATGGTAGCAGGCTGTTCTCAGAACAAGGATAAAAAAGAGACAAATACAAAAATGCCGGATAATATGGAGCAGGAAGAAAGTGATTCAAAAGTGGAAGGAGCAGAATATTCTTTTCCGGATAAATTTGAAAAAAAATCAGGAAATGTAAGCTTTCAAACTCAAATTATCGTAAATAATATTAGTAAGAAAAATATTTTTTATAAAGGAACAGCAAAATGTATACAAATAGATGTGGAAAAGCTGAAAGAACGGCTTTTTGAAGATATTGATGAAGAGGTAGAATCGCATGTTATGGAAAGTACCAACTACGTAGGGGAAAAGGGAGAAATAAAAATCTGGCAGACAGCTTCCAATAGAACTCTTTATTCTTCTAATGTGAATATAAGTTATACTACTCCATTATATACACATATTAATCAGGCGTTTACCTTACCGGAGCGTGAAAATGAAGATACGGGATACTCAACTACTAAGGGGTTTGAAGGTTTTACACGAAAACAGGCATGGAATGAAATAAAAAGAATTTTGGGTATTCAGATACCGGAAGAATATATTTGTTATACGTTACCTTTTCAGGAAATGGAAAAACGAGAAATAGTTTTTGATTTAAATGGGAATGAAGATATTTCCGCGAAAAAAACTGATTGGAATGAAAATGATGATACTTACTTTTTTGTCTTCAGAAATAGATACTGCGGTTTGCCGACATATCACCCATTTTGCTATACATTGAATAAAGATATTCTTGAAAATATGCCATTACAAGTGGCTATTTCCAGAAAAGGAATTGAGTATATTTCATTAGAAAGAATATTTGAATATGAAACAGAAAATGAAATGATAGAATTGGTTCCTTTTGAGAAGATTGCTGAAGCTTTGGAAATACAATTAACCAGTATATTAGGAGATCAGACTTATACAGTAAAAAGTGCGGAATTGAAAGCAATGGAGAGGCTTACAGGGCAGGATAGTTACGAAATGGTTCCAATTTGGATTATAAGGGTTGAAACTAACGATAGTGGGGAAACGTACCAATTTCAAAAGATTTTTGATGCCAGTACGGCAAAGGAGTTAATACTATCATGAGGATAAAAGGTTTTTTATTGGTAGATTTCAAAAGGATATTTCAGAGTATTCGATTTTGGGGAAGCGTGCTTGGAATATGGATAGCTCTTTTAGTAGGGGGGAATGTAGAAAAAAATTTCAGTCAACAACCTACATCATTGGAAGCATTAGATCAAGGAATTTATGGAATTACAGGACTTATCATACTTATGATCAGCTCTTTTCCTTATGCCGGCAGTTTTTGCGAAGATATTGAAAACAGATATCTTTTTGCGGAGTGTATCAGAGGAGATTATAAGACTTTTACCAGAAGCCGGGTAATTGCCATTTTTTGTTCTTCAATGGCAGCTATGGCCTGTGGGATTTTAGGATATGCTGTGTATATTAAAATCAGATATGGGCTGTGGTGGTCTCAGGAAAATACAGCATATCAGATTTTGTGCAAAATGGGAATCTGGTATGTGGGAATGTTACGAAAAACTCCCATTCTATATTTTGGAGCCATGGGATGTTTGTATGGAATGTTAGCTGGCATTTTAGCGTTAATTGCAGCGTTGTTTTCACTTTATTATATGAATAAATTGCTGATAATGTCAGTTCCTTTCCTTTTTATGTATTTAATGCTTAATTTGTCGATGATATCAGATTTGTGGGATGGAAAGTTAAATATATGGTATATTTATCAACCTTTTTACGGCTGTATAGAGACAGATGTAAAGGCCTATCTATATGCAGTTATATTCACGGCTGTAACAGCTTACATTTTATATCGCTTGATTTTGATGAGGGTGAACAGGAGGATTCACTATGCTTAGAGAAATTGCGCAAAATTGCTTTTTATGGCCTGTAAGAAGGTATTTTTCAAAAAGAACGTTGGAAATCAACGTGATTTTGTTTTTTATATGCATGATTATGCTGCTTCCTATAAGAGAAATATGTATATCATATAATTATCCGGTAGCTCCCTATTGTTTACCTCATCTTTTTAATTATCTTTATTTTCAGTTAGCCTTCTTTTCGGTAGTTCTTTACTTTTTTTCTAATGTTCCTTTTATGAATGAATGGGAAGCATATAGAATTATCCGAATGGGAAGGAGTTATTGGTGCAGTATTAATATTTGGATGATTATCGTACATAGTTATCTTTTGATGTTTAATCTGCTTATTTGGACGATTATTCCACTTACAGGAATTCTGGAATATGATCAAACCTGGGGTAAACTTTTGTATACGCTTTCCGCTGTGGGAGACGACCGAATGTATTTTGGGATATCATATAAAATTATTTCGGAATATTCGTCTCATCAGGCAATGGCGATCTGCTTTCTTTTGGGAGGTGCAGTGATCAGTTTTTTGGGATTGTTTATGTTTTGCATTAGTGTGTGGGCAAATAGGACAACTGCTTTGGTTTCGGCTACGGTAATTGTGGGATTACCTCTAATTGCTGAGAACTATATTAATCTATATTACAACAAATATATGTGGCTTTTTTCGCCTATAAGCTGGCTGAGACTTGAGTATATTGAAAATGACTTTGTGAGGGGTTTACCTGATCTTCAATATATAAAAGCGGCTATTACAGGACTTATTATATTGTGTATAGTATTTATACTGATTAAGGTAAGAAGTATAGATTTTAAATGGAATGGTGAGGAAATAAAATGAAAACGGTGGTAATCAGTCATCTCGAAAAGAGATTCGGAGAACAGAGGGTACTGCAGGATATTAACCTTTCCATGAATAGCGGAAGGATATACGGAATTGCAGGATATAACGGATCGGGGAAATCTGTTTTATTTAAATGCTTGTGCGGTTTTTTGATACCGGATGGAGGGAATATTTATGTGGACGGAAAGTCAATGAAAAAAGGTGAAATGTTAAAAGACGCCGGTATAATAATTGAAGGTCCGGCTTATTTAAAGGGAGAAACAGCATATAAAAATCTTAGCTTTCTTTATCAGATAAGAAATAAGATTGATAAAGAATATTTATTTCAGATTATTAGAAAGGTCGGGCTTGATCCTGAATCAAGAAAGAAAGTAGGCAAGTTTTCTTTGGGAATGAAGCAGAGACTGGGAATTGCTCAGGCAATTATAGAGAATCCATCAATTCTGATTTTAGACGAGCCAATGAACGGACTTGACAAAAATGGAGTAGAAGATATGAGAAAGCTTTTTTTAGAGTTAAAGGAGCAGGAAAAAATTATTCTTATAGCAAGTCATAATAAATATGATATGGAATTATTATGTGATGAGTGTTACGAATTAGAGAATGGGAGGCTGAATAAGAAATGGTGAATAATAAGAAGTTAAACAGAAAAAATTATTTTAGAGGAAAATTAATCGTTGCGCTGTATTTATTAGTGGCAGCATTATTTTTCCAAAATCAGGCTATAGTAAAAGCAGAAAATCAAGCCATAACAGATAGCTTATATCTGGATACAGAAATCCCACAATCAGACGACAAGATCAATCAGTATCCTATATCGATTAAAATTTATGATTTTCAGAATTTATATAAAAAAATCTTTAGTGAGCAGGATGTAGATACATCTCAATCGGATGAGAGTAGTGGGATTTATATTGCAAAAGGAAGTGGAAACGGTCAATTTATAGTTCGCCCCGGAGGAATGGAATATTATAGCAGTGAGGATGAATACAAAATTAAAAATCTTATTTTTGATGAATTGTTAGGATATGAAGAAATAGTCTCGGAAAATAAAGAAGATTTATCGGAAAATATATCTGTTCAGGAAGCGGAACAACAATTGAAAGATTACTTTCAGATTCAGGAAGATGAAGAATTAAATTTTATTCAGAGTGGAGTTTATCAGAAACAGGAACTGCAGGAATGGGAACGTCAGTTGATTGAAATATGGGGAGATTCACAAGACGTTATTACATCATGGGAAAGCAATGAATATATTGCTTTGGAATACGAAATCAGAAAAAATGGTATTTCCGTATATGGAAGGCAGGAACCGTCTCAGGGAATGGCAGGAGATTTTAATGTACAATTTGCAACTTATGCGAGAGCTTTGCTTGGCGACGGACAGCTTAAGACTTTTGAAATCATCAATATGTATACGACTGATAAACCAGAAGAAGTACAGATAATTTCAGCGGAAGAGGCTTTAAATATACTAAAGGGTAATTTTGAAGATATTCTTACAGACGAAATTTATACTATAAAAGAAATTAAATTGGAGTATGTGGCTATTCCCGACTGGTCTTCAGGAAAGGCTGAAGGAGTTATGTGGAAACCCTACTGGTGTTTTATCCGCAGCGATAGAGACGGATATCTTTGGGCAGACAGAATAAATGCAATTACAGGAGGAAACTTATCTTACGGGGAATAAAGATGAAAAGAAAGTTTATAATGTCATGTTTGAAATTGACAGTTTTAGAAAGAATCATCGTTGGTTCTATATTGGCTGCATTATGTATATTGGCTGATAGTATTGATTTAGTACCGTTACTTTTCAGGGATAATATTTCTGTAGACGTTCATTATTTTTGGTTTAATTCTATTACATATGGTGGAATTTATGGAAAATATTTTATTAATATTCTTGCAGCATTACCATTTTCCTGTGATTTTTGTGAAGAATATTCAAATGGTATATGGAGATATGTTCTTGGCAGAATGAAAATAAGTGAATATATAAGAGCGAAATTTATTTCTTGTTTTTTAATCAGTGGTTTTACAGTCGCAGCAGGAGGGGGATTGTTTATTTTAATGGCGGGATTAAAAAGTCCGTTACTTTTAGAATCACGACAGATAGAAATTCAGTTTTTGCCGTATTCAGAACAGTTGATTAATAAGAGCGCCTTATATTTTGTATTAATGCTGTATTTACTTTTTTTGTCCGGAGGATTGTGGGCCTGTATAGCATACACATTATCTGTTTATTTTCCGTTCAAATATTTTGTTTATATATCTCCTTTTATAGGAATATTTCTTTTGGCAAGGGGATTTAATATTTTCCATATCCCGGGTAATTTACGGTTAGATTATTGGTTATGCGGGCGAGAAGTTCCGATCGAAGGGAAAAGAGGCATATTAATAATAACAAGTGTTGTTTTGTCAATATGCATTATGTGTTCATTGTTGTGTATCAAGAAGCTTAAATGGAGAATTCAGCATGAATAAGAATTTTAGAAAGGCAATTTATATTTGTAAATATCAAATTCGACAGCAGCTTGTTAGTCCGAGATTATGGTTCCTTTTTTTCCTCTTTTTCATTTATTTTTATTTAAATGAAGAAGGTATAAGGTTCTTTTGTAAAGAGGCAGACGTAAAGGCCTCGCCATACATATTTCCTTTTTTAACAAATGATTGGATTTGCCAGATATTTATATCGGGAGGATTTATCTGGGGAATTTCGCCTATGGGAAGTAATGATGAAGAAAATTTATTTTTAAAATTCCGAGCAGGGGAAAGGACATGGAATTTTGGAAACTGTCTGGCGGTTTTGGGAATAGCAATTGTATATACAACTATTTTATTCCTTCTTTCTTTTATTGTATTACTACCCAATATAACGATTTCAAAAGAATGGGGAAGTATATGGAAAACATTAGCTATGACAGACGCTTCGCAAAAATATAATATCCAGCTTATTATTGATAGATTTATTATTAACAGGTATACTCCCGCACAAGCTGTGTCGTATAGCTTTGGACTGCAGATCCTGTGCCTTGGATGGTTGGGATTATTGATGTATTTTTTTAATAGCAAGACAAAGACTATGTCAGGATTATATGCGGCTATGATTTTTGTTTTTTTGGATATTATGCTTTCAAATACATTTATGGAAAAATTGTATCCTTTTTCACCAGTGACTTTAGTTCAACTTCGGAGCTATTCTATGGATTATTTGAAATATGGAGTTACAATAGGAAAGAGCCTGGTATTTTATTTGATAGGAATTGCCGTTTATATTTGGGGTGCAGTAAATATATCAGATATAAAACATGTTTGATATTTTATATCCAGATAAGTTCAGGAGGGAAAAATGAAACAAAAAATAGAAGTATGTAATATTTCAAAAAGCATAAATAAGAAAATCATATTTGCTAATGTGAGCGGTACTTTTAAATCTGGTAATATATATGGATTTATAGGGAGAAATGGATCAGGAAAGACGGTGTTTTTTAAATGTTTATGTGGATTTATGGAAGTTTCAGAAGGAAAAATCATGCAAAATAAAAAGCTATTAAAGAAAGATTGCGAATTTTTAGAGAATTGCGGGTTCCTGATAGAAAATCCCGGGTTTTTATCATATGAATCAGGATATCATAATTTAAAATATTTGGCTGCTATAAATGGAAAAATTGGTAAGGAACAAATATATGAAAGTATTCGTCAAGTTGGACTTGATCCGGAGGATAAGAAACGAGTAGGAAAATATTCACTTGGAATGCGGCAGCGCCTGGGAATTGCTCAGGCAATCATGGAAGATCCTGATATTCTTGTCTTAGATGAACCTATGAATGGTTTGGATAATGAAGGGGTGGGTGTAATTCGCAATTTGTTATTAGAACAAAAGGAGAAAGGTAAAATAATTTTTATTGCAAGTCATTATAAGGAAGATATTGAATATCTTTGTGATGAAACCTATTGCTTTAATTCCGGAAAATGTGATAAAGCCGAATAATTAAAGATATAATGAGTGAGGATAAGCTATTGTGTGAACTATCCATCACCTAAAGGTAATGGGCTTCTAGGGGGCTTTTACAATAGAAAAATTTGCCAAAGTAAACGCAGCAGAGGCTGGAAATGTGGGCTGCATTTACTTTGGCAATTTATATTTCGTAAAAAAATTTCGCAAAAAATTAAAAGAAGATTTCAAAATATGGTTGACAAAAGAGGATAAAAGGAATATAATTCCACTAACACATAAAACATAGTAATTCGATAGGAATAATAGGGGGATATAAAAATGTCAAATATTTATAAAGGAACATTGGGTTTGATCGGAAATACGCCATTGGTAGAGGTGACCAATGTAGAAAAGGAACTTGGGCTGGAAGCGACCATTCTGGCAAAGCTGGAGTATTTTAATCCTGCGGGAAGCGTTAAGGACAGAGTTGCGAAAGCAATGATTGAAGACGCCGAAGAAAAAGGAATTTTAAAAGAAGGCTCTGTTATCATTGAACCTACTTCCGGTAATACAGGAATCGGTCTTGCGTCTATCGCAGCGGTAAAGGGTTATCGTATGATTTTGACCATGCCGGATACCATGAGTATGGAACGCCGGAATATCCTGAAGGCTTACGGCGCAGAGCTGGTGCTGACAGAAGGGGCTAAGGGAATGAAGGGGGCAATCGCCAAGGCAGAAGAGCTTGCAAAAGAGATTCCTGACAGCTTTATTCCGGGACAGTTTGTAAATCCTGCAAATCCGGCAATTCACAGAAAGACTACAGGACCGGAAATCTGGAAGGATACGGACGGAAAGGTAGATATTTTTGTTGCAGGAGTCGGTACCGGAGGAACTCTTACCGGTGTGGGAGAATATTTGAAATCTCAGAAGCCGGAAGTGAAGATCGTGGCAGTAGAGCCTGCAACCTCCCCGGTACTGTCCGAGGGAAGAAGCGGCTCCCATAAGATCCAGGGAATCGGCGCGGGATTTGTCCCGGAGGTTTTAAATACCGCAATATATGATGAGATTATCAAAATTGAAAATGAGGACGCGTTTACAGCAGGGAAGCTGCTTGCGAAGCAGGAAGGTGTTCTGGTGGGAATTTCCTCCGGAGCTGCCTTATATGCGGCCATCCAGCTTGCAAAACGTCCGGAAAACAAGGGCAAAACCATCGTAGCTCTGCTGCCGGACAGCGGAGACAGATACTACTCCACTCCGCTTTTTGCGGAATAAAAAATAATACAGGAAGAGAGAGAGGAGATTATTATGAGCGAAAAAATCACCAGAGAAAACAGAAAATTTAAATTTGAAACTTTACAATTACATGTGGGACAGGAAACTCCGGATCCGGTTACTGATGCAAGAGCTGTACCGATTTATCAAACCTCTTCTTATGTATTCCGCAACAGCGATCATGCGGCTGCACGTTTTGGCCTTGCTGATGCAGGAAATATTTACGGGCGTCTGACTAACCCCACAGAGGATGTGTTTGAAAAGAGAATTGCAGCGCTGGAAGGCGGTGTTGCAGCTTTGGCTGTAGCCTCCGGAGCGGCAGCTATCACTTATACAATAGAGAATCTTGCTCAGAACGGCGACCACATCGTGTCAGCAAAAAATATTTACGGAGGTTCCTATAACCTGCTGGCGCATACACTTCCGCAGTACGGTATTACTACAACATTTGTGGACATTTTTGACTATGATGCAGTGGAAGCAGCTATTCAGGAAAATACCAAGGCGATTTTTATTGAGACCCTTGGTAATCCGAATTCTGATGTAGTGGATATTGAGGCAGTTGCAAAAATTGCCCATGCGTACAAGATTCCTCTGGTGATCGACAATACTTTTGCAACCCCATATCTGGTAAGACCTATTGAGTACGGTGCAGATATCGTTGTTCATTCCGCAACAAAGTTTATCGGCGGGCACGGAACGACCATCGGCGGCGTGATCATCGACAGCGGTAAATTTGACTGGGAGGCGTCCGGCAAATTCCCGTCCCTGACAGAGCCGAACCCTAGCTATCATGGAATCAGCTTTACCAAGGCAGTGGGTGCGGCAGCGTTTGTGACAAAGATCCGCGCTATTCTTTTAAGAGATACCGGAGCTACACTTTCTCCGTTCCATGCATTTTTCTTCCTGCAGGGCTTAGAGACGCTTTCCCTCCGTGTAGAACGTCACGTGGAAAATGCATTAAAGGTAGTAGACTATCTGAAAAATCATCCTCAGGTAGAGGCAGTGCATCATCCGTCCGTAACAGAGGATGAGAGCCAGAAGGCATTATATGCAAAATATTTCCCTAATGGAGGCGGCTCGATCTTTACGTTTGAAATTAAAGGCGACGCACAGAAAGCAAAGGATTTTATCGATAATCTGGAGCTGTTTTCACTGCTTGCCAATGTTGCTGATGTGAAATCTCTGGTAATCCATCCGGCCACCACAACGCACAGCCAGTGCACAGAGGAAGAGCTTCTTGATCAGGGAATCAAGCCGAACACGATTCGCCTTTCTATCGGAACAGAAAACATTGACGATATTATTCAGGATCTGGAGGAAGCGTTTAAAGCGGTACAGTAACTAAGAGAAATTATTAAAAAACCATTACAATTGAGGACGGACAGTACAGATACAATCATGGACAGTGCAGGAACAGCCAAAGTTTGGAAGAATATGGCTGTTCCTCTTTTTTTGTAGACAATCCTGTAATGGACGGATATAATAAAAGTATTCAGATAATTCGGATTAGATTGATAAGACTTTAGATTAGTAAGACT
>JAUNGB010000012.1:37925-73404 GCA_030524715.1 Eubacteriales bacterium
AAAGTTTTAGATTGGCAAGGGTTTATAATGGTAAGGTTTTAGATTAATAAGGCTTTATAAAGGAAACTCGGAATGCGGGAGGTGAAATGCAGGTAATGAATGTGGTTGAAAAGCTGATTACGGATGGGAAATTGACAAAGGAAGAGTATGTAGAGCTTTTAAAATATGCGGATGACAGGGAGATAACAGAATTTCTTGCCGGAGAAGCTGTAAAAATCAGAAAACAGTATTACGGCGATAAGGTTTTTACAAGAGGTCTGATCGAATTTACTAATTATTGTAAGAATAACTGCTATTACTGCGGGATCCGCAGAGATAACCGTAATGCCCGGAGATACAGACTGACAAAAGAGGATATTCTGGAATGCTGTGAGAGCGGATATGAACTGGGCTTCAGGACGTTTGTGCTTCAGGGCGGAGAAGATCCTTATTATACGGATGAACGTATGGTGGAAATTATAAGGGCTATTAAGGAAAGATATCCGGACTGTGCGTTGACGTTATCTGTGGGTGAAAAATCTTATGAGAGCTACCGCCTGTTCAGGGAGGCCGGCGCGGACAGATATCTTCTTCGGCATGAAACCGCTTCCGAAGAGCATTATGCACTCCTTCATCCTGCGGAAATGAGTCTTCGGAACAGAAAGCAATGCCTGTATTATCTGAAGGAACTGGGATATCAGACAGGCGCAGGATTTATGGTAGGTTCACCGGGGCAGACGCCGGAAAGCATTGCGGAGGATTTGATTTTTTTGAAGGAGCTTGAACTCCAAATGGTAGGAATCGGCCCATTTATCCCTCATCATGAAACACCGTTTGCGCAGGAAAAGGCAGGAACCCTGGAAATGACGCTGTTTTTATTGTCTGTTATCCGTATTATCCTTCCTAAGGTATTACTTCCTGCAACGACAGCTCTTGGAACGATTCATCCAAGAGGCAGGGAAATGGGAATTTGCGCGGGAGCAAATGTAGTTATGCCGAATTTATCTCCTGTCAGAGTCCGCAAACAGTATGAATTATATGATAATAAGATCTGTACGGGCGACGAGGCGGCTGAATGCCGGATGTGTCTGGAAAAAAGAATCAGCAGTGTGGGATATCGTCTTGTATGTGAGCGGGGAGACGCGAAAAATTAGCCGTTAAAGGTAAACGGAGCTTTTGACGGGCTGATTATAAGGGAATATTTAAGTTTTTTATAGAAAATTTAGAGATGTGAGCGCCGGTTTATGATATAATAAAAAAAGTATACAGAAGCAGATGTTCAGCCATTTATGGCAGAATATAAGGATATTGGGGCAAAAGGTATTTTGCTCTGGTATTATATAAAACAGAAATGGAGAATCCTATGAAATTAAAAAAAAGAATTATAGTCGGGTTCGTCATGATCATTCTGGTGCCGCTTCTTTTGTTTGCAGCAACGTTATATGGATTCAGCCAGTCTCAGGCACGTCAGATGGAGACAAAGACGTCTTCGGAACAAACGTATGATATTGCTATTACTGAATTTGCCAATAGTCAGGCAAGAGTTCAGATTATATCCAAGGATCTGTTTTTTTCCGCGTTTGTGATTCTGATTTTTACAGCATTGGCAGTCGGGTTATGGATTTACCGGAGTATTGCAGCTCCGCTGGTAAAGCTGAAGAAGGCTACACAGAATATAAAAGAGGGCAATCTTGATTTTGTGCTGGATGTAGAGGGTAACGATGAGTTTGCGGATCTTTGCCGGGATTTTGAGGAAATGCGCCGCAGATTGAAGGAATCCGCAGAAGAGAAGGTTTTGCTCGATAAAGAAAATAAAGAATTGATCAGTAATATTTCCCATGATCTGAAGACGCCTATTACCGCCGTAAAGGGATATGTGGAGGGAATCATGGACGGTGTTGCGGATACCCCGGAAAAAATGGACCGTTATGTGCGTACCATTTATAATAAAACAAATGAAATGGATCATTTGATCAACGAACTGACATTTTATTCCAAGATTGACACCAACCGAATCCCATATACATTCAGTAAGCTTAATGTGGAGGATTATTTCAGCGACTGTGCGGAGGAAATCGGACTGGAACTGGAAACAAGAGGAATTGAGCTTGTTTATGCTAATTATGTGGAAAAGGACGTACTGGTGATCGCAGACGGAGAGCAGATCAGGCGTGTGATACATAATATTATCAGCAATGCCATTAAATATATGGACAAGAAGAAGGGAATCATTCAAATCCGTGTAAAGGACGTGGGCGATTTTATCCAGGTAGAAATCGAGGATAATGGAAAAGGCATTGCATCCAAGGATCTGGCGTATATTTTTGACCGTTTTTACAGGACGGATGTGTCCAGAAATTCCTCCAAGGGAGGGAGCGGCATAGGATTGTCTATCGTCAGAAAGATTCTGGAAGATCACGGAGGAAAGGTCTGGGCGACCAGTAAGGAAGGAATCGGAACGATTATGTACTTTGTACTTAGAAAATATCAGGAGGTACCAATGAAATGAGTAAAATACTGATTATCGAAGATGAAGAAGCGATTGCGGATCTTGAGAAGGATTATCTGGAACTGTCCGGCTTTGAGGTGGAGATTGCCAATCGCGGTGATGTGGGGCTGACGAAAGCCCTCAATGAGGAATTTGATCTGATCATCCTGGATTTGATGCTTCCGGAGGTGGATGGTTTTGATATCTGCCGTCAGGTCCGTCAGGAAAAAAATACTCCGATCATCATGGTATCTGCGAAGAAGGACGATATTGATAAGATCCGTGGCCTTGGCCTGGGAGCGGACGATTATATGACAAAGCCTTTCAGTCCCAGTGAGTTGGTGGCGCGTGTGAAGGCTCATATGGAGCGCTATAACCGTTTGGTGGGCTCTAATGCGGCTAAGAATGATATTGTGGAAATTCGGGGTATTAAAATTGACAAAACAGCCCGCCGTGTCTGGGTAAACGGGGAAGAGACTACCTTTACTACAAAAGAATATGACCTTCTGACTTTCCTTGCAGAAAATCCAAACAGGGTGTTTACAAAAGAAGAATTGTTCCGTAAAATATGGGATATGGAATCTGTAGGCGATATTGCCACCGTTACTGTGCATATCAAGAAGATTCGTGAAAAGATTGAATTCAATACCGCCAAACCGCAGTATATCGAGACGATTTGGGGGGTAGGATACCGGTTTAAGGTATAAGGTATAGTGTATAATACGCATAATAAAAGATGTATTCGGCAAAAAGAGCGGTTGTATTTGACCGCTTTTTTTTTGCGCCTTTTTTGCCGGATGTCCGTCAGCCTGTCCCATGTGTATAATACAAACTACAGAAATGAGAACCTGGGGTATGGGAACGGGTTCCGTTTAAGCTACCATCAGACCCTGAAAAAAGTGACGATTGCGGGTGTGGAATATTACCGGCATGTAGACGGGGACGGTACCGTCCACTATTTCCGTTATGATGATACCAAGAAAAAATGGCTGGAAGAAAACGGCCTGGATCTGACCCTGGTGATCAACACGGGGACTTCGGAACCGCTGGTGATCAAGGATAAAGAAGATAACCAGTTAGTGTTCAACAGCAGCGGCTATCTGGTAAAGGTAAGGGACAAAAATTCCAATGCCGTGGAGGTTACCTATACAAACGGACGGATCACGAAGCTTACTGACGGTGCAAACCGTGTGATAAACCTTACCTATCAGACGGACAGCAGCGGCACTGCATACCTGAGCCAGGTCACAGCGCCCTCCGGAAGGAAAAAGACCTTTGCCTATACTTCAGGGAACCTGACCTCCATTACAGATACTGACGGGGAAAAAGTAGTTTATACTTATGACAGCAGAAATATGCTGGCCAGCGCCGCCAATGTGGATGGCTATACTGTGAAGTACAGCTATTACGGCACGAATCCATACCGCGTGAAAAAGATCACGGAATCTGCGGGCACAGCGGAAGGGAACAGCCTGACCCTGACCTACGGATACAACAGCACTAAATTTACAGATAATAAAAAGCGGAGCGAGATCCACCGTTTCGATGATTTCGGGAACCTGGTCCATATCCACGACGGGTTCGGCCATGCGGCCAGCGGCAAATACAGCGGCGAGGAAAACCACGCATACCGTCTGGAAAACGAGACGAAGCTCCAGGCGAACGTGGTACAGCTTTTAAAGGATCCGATCATCCAGGCACAGACGATCGGCTGGGACGCCAAGGTTTCCCCGGCAGGGGCAGGGACCACATCGGTCAATACCAATGCCAGCTATTGTAAGGTAGGCACCCGTTCCCTCAGGGCGGAAAGTACCACCCTTACGGGGTATGCTTACTGGGCACAGAGTGTCACGGTCAAAAAAGGGGAAACCTATACCGTATCCATGTATGTGAGGGCTTCTGTCACGGAAGCGGCGGAAGACGGCGGCGCGATTCTGAGAGTGCGGTATATGGACAAGGACAACAACCAGCAGCTCTTAGACAGCGAGGTGTTAAAAAGGACGACCAACGGCTTTGTCCTCTTAAAGAAGACCTTTACCGTCCCGGCAGATGCCGGCAGCGATTCCATAAAGATCTACATGGTCATGTGGCATGCGGTCGGATGGATGTGCGGGGATATGGCACAGTTGGAGACAGGGGATACTGTAAACAGGTGCAACCTGGTTGACAACGGGGATTTCCACCTGGGGACAGTTTCCGGTTTTACAAAGACAGGAAGGGTGATCGACGGTCTTACGACTGTTGGGGCAGCCCTGCCGATCCCGGTACAGAACGCATTGACAGTGACAGCTTCCAGCGCCGCATTGTATTACAGGCCGTCTACTACGGAAACACAGGTAGCTACTGTCACCAAGGGGCAGCACCTGGCGTCGGAGATTTCTGTGACAGCAGACGGGGCCACCTGGTACCGTGCAAGGACCGCGGACGGCAAGCAGGGATACATCCAGGCTTCCCGGGCGATTCCCTACCTGGGAGGTGCGGAAGGGCAGAATTCTGCGGTTGTAGGCGTTACCGGGGCGATCCTCCGGGCGGCTGCTTCAGACAGCGGAACCCCGGTGCAGGAGGCTATCCCCAGGGGAACCTGCCTGTCCCTGGTAAACAATAAGCTGGATTCCAATGGCAGAAGATGGTACTACGTGGGGATGCAGATCGATACGAAACGTTATTTCGGATATATCCGGGAGGACTGCGTCATCCGCCTTTGCCGGAACCGTCCTTACGGAACCCTGACTGCGGATGATAAGCTCTATAAGACCATGTCTTTATCCGGAACTGTTGCGGCGAATCTGTCCGCAGGAAGAAAGGTTTATTTAAGGGGCGTGGCAACAGACAGCAGCGGTAAGAAATGGTATTCCGTAGTAAGCGGGAAGGAATTTGTATTCCTCCAGGACAAGAACCTGGAGATCGGCCTTGAGCCAGCTTTGGACAGGATCAAGACCTCATCCGTTAAAGAATCCATCGGAGGGCTTGAGGAACATATCTTCCGTTTCATCGGCGACCCAGCCATGGACAAGAAGCTGACCAAGACCCTTGATATCTCCGGCAAAAAAGGCGATACCTATATGGTCAATGCCTGGGGACGGGGGACAACCCTCCCTGCAACGGAGAACGGCAAAAAGGAACGGCATTTCGGCACAGAGGTGGTGTTTGTGGCGGCAGACGGCACCACAGACGCCCATTATGCGGAATTCAGCCCGGATATCCTGGACTGGCAGTTTTTAAGCGACATCTGCGTAGCCAAAAAGGACTATACCAGCATCAGGGTCTCCTATACCTATTGCAGGAATGCAAACCAGGCGTTCTTTGACGGTCTTGCGCTGTACCGGGAGGAATTCGGGCAGAGCTATACTTACGATAAGGACAATAACCTGATCTCGGTTACGGATGCACAGAAAAACGCGGCAAAATTTGAGTACAACAGCTCCAACGACATGACCGGGGTAGTGGACGCCAGGGGCAATAAATTTACCTATGAGTATGATACGAAGCACAATGTGACCAAAGGAACCTCCGCTGAGGGCGTGGTCTACCATCTGGATTACGACAGCGCCGGGAATGTGACAAAGAGCGGGTGTGTGGATCCGGCGAATACGGCGGCCGGAACCTGGATGAGCCGTACCTTTACCAGTGACAAAAACCATGTAAGCTCTGTCACGGATGCGGGGAACAATACGGTGCAGTATGCCTGGGATACAGCGAAAGACCTTTTAAATTCCATGACGGATGCAAGGGGAAGCCGGATCACGTATGGTTATGATGCGGCTGACCGTCTGACCTCCGTGGCCCAGAATGTCACTTTGGACGGAACGGTCAGTACGGTAAGAAACACTTATACTTATTCCAAAGACAGGCTGACAGCCATCAGTCATAATGGGTTCAGTTACGGATTTACCTATGATGGTTTTGGAAATACCCTGGGCGCTTCCGTGGCGGGAAACCAGGTAGTAAGCTATGAATATGCCGCGAAGAACGGCGGTCTGGAAAAGGTAACTTACGGGAACGGCGATTATATCCGCTATACTTATGACAGCCAGGACAGGATCCAGCTCAGCTACTTTAAGGGGGCGTCAGACAGCGCGGAACAGAAGCTGAACGAATACGTTTACAACAAAGAAGGAAACCCGGCACAGATCATCTCCCATATGTCAGGGAAGACCTACAGCCTGTTTTATGACTTCCTTGGACGCCTGATGCGTGTAGTGGACGAACAGGGAACCTTCTATGAGTACACCTATGATGCGGAAAACAACATGACCCGCATCTGCCATGCGGCGAACGGTTCCAACCTTGTAAACACGGTTTACACCTATGACAAGGATGGAAGGGAGCTGACCGCAAAAGCATCCGGCAATTATATCCGTACCACTGCTTATGATGCCTTCGGCAGGGTCGCCAGCCGTTCCTGGAGCACACCGACAGAATATGTTTCTTCCTATACCTATTTCGATTCCGGAAATAACCGTTACAGCCTGCCGAAGACTGTTACCAACGGAGGCGAGACACTGACCTATGCTTACGATGCCAACGGAAACATTACCAGCATCAGGGACAGCAATGGCACCAGCACCTTCCAGTATGATGAACTGAACCAGCTTGTCCGTGAGAATAATCATGTGTTAAATAAGACGCTTACCTACAGCTACGACCTGGGAGGAAACCTGAAGGCCGTGAAGGAATATGCGTTCACAACGGCGGCAGCCCTGACCGCATCCCCGGTAAAAACTGAGACAGGTACCTATGACAGTGTGTGGAAAGACAAGCTGCTGAACTGGAACGGGACCGCCATGACCTATGATGCTGTCGGCAACATGCTCACCAAAGGCAGCACCGCCTATACCTGGACCCAGGGAAGGAAGCTTTCCGGCGTCAATAACGGTAAGAATATCCGGTATTCCTACGACCATACAGGAGCGAGGACAAAGAAGGTAGTGGATGGTGTGACAACAGAATACCGGATGGCAGGCGACCTGCTGGTATCTGAAAAGACCGGAACCCAGACCTACTGGTACCGCTACGATTCATCCGCAAACCTGATCTCCGCTACCATCCAGGGAAAGATCTACTATTATGTCCGTAACGCCCAGAATGACGTGATCGCCCTCGTTGACTCCACCGGAGCGGTTGTAGTAAAATATACCTATGACAGTTGGGGCAAAGTCATCAGCATAACCGGAAGCCTTGCCGGAACCGTAGGCGTGCAGAATCCGTTCCGTTACAGAGGGTATTACTACGATAACGAAACGGAGATGTATTATCTGAGAAACAGGTATTATGATCCGGAGATCAGACGGTTTATCAGTGCGGACGATATAGAGCTTATTAAGACATCGCCTATGGAACTTGCAAATAAGAACCTGTATGCATACTGCGATAATAATCCGGATGCACGAGAAGATTCTGATGGGAAGTTTTGGGAATTGGTAGCCGTTGCTGCTGTTGTTGGGGCAGTGGCAAATATTGTCAGTACCACCATTGCTACCGCAGTAACAGGCCAATGGGAAGATTATGGTTGGAGCGATGTGTTTGTAGCGGGGGTATCCGGGGCAGTAAATGCAATACCATATGTTGGAAAAGTTGCCAGTGGTGCAATTAGCGGAATTTATACTGGGGTTACGATGTTTTTGGAGAATAAAAATCAGATAAGTGTTGGAGAAGCATTCTTTTGCGGTGTAGTATCAGGAGTGTGCACATCAGTAAGTATCAGTAACCTGGTAGGCCTAGAACCATCGAATCTCTATAATATAGCCGTGAATGGTGCAGCAGACATAGTTTTTGGAACCGGTTATAATAGTGTTTCTTCGGTAGTAAGCACAGGAATTTCCTCTAATGCGGAAACAAAGCAAAATAACCAAAAGAGATATAGCAATGCTATGCCAACAGATATGACCAAGAAGAGCTATAGATGGCTTAAGAGACATGCATTAATTTAAGGTGACCGCCATAAAATTTTTCTGATAAGAAATATACAGAATAGAATTATATGGGGATTCAGCTCTTGTGTATATCCAGAATGGTAGAGTGAGTAAAAATACAAGGATGGCAGCTACTATATTTGTTACAGTTACTGTGAACACAGTGAGCAGTAACTGTAACAGCCAATTTTATTAAAAGGAAGGGGAAGTTCTATGGTAATCAAATCAGAGAAAGGATATTATGGATACATAATGGTTGGCATTGTGGCAATAGTCATCTTTATCATAATAACTTGGGACATGGGAGAAGTCTTGGAGGTTAAGATGGTGTTGTGTTCGGGTTATGCCTTTTGTATTTTACTCATGATAAATTATTGGATAATGGTGGGGCGAACTTTAATTATGGATGAAAGAGGCTGTACGGTATGTTTTTTATGGTTAAAAAAAGAGTACCGATGGGAAGAACTGAAGGTAAAACGTATAGAAGATTATAGTAAATGTATGGGTAGCAAAGGGCCGCACTATAAAGGAGGAGCTGTTTTTTCACTTCGTGATAATATACACAGGCCGGCGTGGAAGCATTTGGGAGATTATCTTGCACTCCATCCTATTAAAGTTCTTACCTCATTTTTTGTATATTTTGAGATGAAACCGGGGGTAAAGAAGAAAGAGGGGGATACTGGATATGGTTATTACGAGGTAGATGAAAAGGTCTTCAGGGAAAACATGAAAAAATGGGGTGTAGAGCTGGAAGAACCTGAAAAAAGATACAGAAGATAAATTAAAAAGGAGCGGTTGCATGCCGACCGCTCTTTTTTGTACCCATTTTTAAGAAAAAGACGAAAGAAAGGTGAGAAAAATGAAATACAAATTGATTACAATTATTGGTCTTGCGGGGAGTACAGTGGTATCACTTCTGGGAGGATGGGATGCATCCCTGCAGACGCTTATAATCTTTATGGCGGTAGACTGGATTACCGGAGGAATCCTGCTTCCGGCGGTATTCGGGAAAAGCCCGAAGTCTCCAAACGGAGCATTGGAAAGCCGCGCCGGGTGGAAGGGATTGTGCCGCAAGGCTATGACGCTGCTGTATGTGCTGATAGCGGCACAGTTGGACAGACTGATGGGAATGGATTATGTGAGGGATGCCGTATGCATCGGCTTTATTGCCAATGAGGCTTTATCCATTGTGGAAAATGCAGGATTGATGGGTATTCCGCTTCCGTCAGGAATGAAAAAAGCGATTGATATCCTGAAATCCAATGCAGAGAGTGAGGTGGTATAAATGGGAAGCTTAAAGGAACTTCTTTCGCTGGCGCAAAGCCAGGTGGGCTATCAGGAGAAGAAAAGCGCTGCCAGTCTGGATGATTTCCATGGAAATGCGGGCTATAACAATTATACAAAGTATGCCCGGGATGTAAACAACTGGGGGCTTGCAGGCTGTCAGGGACAGCCCTGGTGCGCGACTTATCAGTTCTGGCTGGAAGCAAAAATCTTCGGAGTAGATACAGCCCTTTCTCATTTTTGCATGAAACGAAGCAATTACAGTGCGTATAACTGTTTCAGTATCTATGACGCATTTGCCGCTGCCGGAAAAGCCTCCAAAACACCCAAGGCAGGCTGCCTGGTAGTATTCCGCCATTCTCATATCGGCAGAGTTACCGCAATCCGTAACGGAAGGATTTATACGAATGAGGGGAATACTTCCGCATTATACGGGGACAGCAATGGAGGAACTGTCAAAAACAAAGATTATGCAGCAGGGGACAGCAATATTTTTGGATATTGCCTGATCGATTATCAGGATGCTGGTAATACAGTAACAGACAATAATGGCAAGGATACCGTAGATCCAACAAATCCTGAAACATCCGGTTCCAATGGCGGAAATACCGCGGCTGCCGTAGTCACCGCCCGTGTGGAATCCTACCAGAGATGGCTGAATACCTGGTATGAAGAACTGATAAAAAAATGTATTGGAAATCGCCTTGAGGAAGATGGAATTTATGGGGCTAAGACCAGAAATGCGTCCCTGGCTGTGTGGAAAGACGTAATGAACCGTCTGTATGGCTGCAGCCTGACTCCTGCGGATACTTCTTTTGGAGAAAAATGCCGGGAAGCAGCAGGAAAGGTTCTGTTGAGAAAGGGAAGTGACGGAACTTTGCCAGCTATTGCAGAGGGGATCCTTGCAGCAAAAGGGTATTATAAAGGAAATATCGATGCTGCTTTCGGAAGTAGTGTGGAAGCGGCGGTGCGTCAGTTCCAGAAGAAGAAGGGACTGGAATGTGACGGGATCATAGGACCGGATACCTGGGGAGCCTTGTTTGGGTAATCTTTTGCTGTAAATATCTGTTTCAGAGGCACAGTATCAGCCATAGGACATTGCCAGATAAAAAAATTTCATTACTACCATATATGCTATTGACAAATAGAACAAATGTTTGTAAAATAATAGAAACAAACGTTCGACTTTAGAATATGATGAAGTCACTTACGGAAAGGCAGGGAATGTGGTATGAACAATACAAAAGAGAAACTGAATAGCAGAGAAATAAACTTAAAATTACTTACCGTTGGGGATCAGGTAAAGAAATTGCGCAAGAGGAAGGATTTTACCCAGGAGAACTTTGCGGAAGCGCTTGGCATATCTAATATGACAATGTCCAGGATAGAAAATGGAATCACTCCAATGAACATTGTTATATTATTGAAGATGTCGGAGATTCTTGAAGTTTCTCCTGAAGAGATACTGAGAATCAATGAGAATAACTTGTAGTTATCATTAATCCTTTTCAGGAGAAGGTAATGATAGCTGTGCGATTGTTTGTGCTGCCCTGGGATATGTTTCCTAAGGGCAGCAATGCTTATACTTGAACCCGGAAAGCAAGCTTTCCACTTCGTTGACTCCACCGGAGCGATTGTAGTAAAATATATCTATGACAGTTGGGGTAGTGGTAAATATTGCCAGTACCACTATTGCTGCTAAAGTAACAGGACAATTGGGATAATTATGGTTGGAGAGAGGGACTTATATTCAGAATGATAGAGCGATTAAAAATACAAGGATGGCAGCTACTATATTTGTTACAGTTACTGTGAATACAGTGAGCAGTAACTGTAACAGCCAATTTTATTAAAAGGAAGGGAAAGTTATATGGTAATCAAATCAGAGAAGGGATATTATGTATACGAAATACTTGGCGTTATATTAATAGTTATTCATAGCGGAATAACATATAATCCGGAATTTGATTTAAATAGTAAGTTGGAGTGGTGTTTGGTTTATGGCTTTTGTATTTTTCTCATAATAAATGATTGGATAATTGTAGGGCGAACTTTAATTATGGATGAAAGAGGCTGCACGGTATGTTTCTTATGGCTTAAAAAAGAGTACCGATGGGAAGAACTGAAGGTAAAACGTATAGAAGATTATCGTAAATGCCGTGGAAGAAGAGGACAACCGCCGTATAAGGGAGGCGCTGTTTTTTCACGTCGTGATAATATACACAGGCCGGCAAGGAAGGATTTGGTAAATTATCTTCTATTTCATCCTATTATTGTTATTACTACATTTTTTGTATATTTTGAGTTGGAGCCAGAAGTAAAGAAAAAAGGGGGGTTTACTGGAGCAGGTATATACGAGGTAGATGAAAAGGTCTTCAGGGAAAACATGAAAAAATGGGGTGTAGAGTTGGAAGAACCTGAAAAAAGATACAGAAGATAAATAAAAAAGGAGCGGTTGCACACCGACCGTTCTTTTTTGCACCCATTTTTAAGAAAAAGACGGAGAGAAGCTAAATAACAGAGAAATAAACTTATTTTACAATATATAGATAACTATACTGAGATATGTTAAAATTAATAGCAAACAAAAACGATAGCTTTATTAATAGCAAAAGAGAATTATATAAGGGAGGTATGTTTATGAAAAGAAATAAGTTTCTATTTGTTGGTATTTTTTTTGTACTATGTACAGTGCCGACAGCATCCGTCTGCGCTTTTGATGAAGTGTTTACAGATTCTGTTTTCGAATTAGAAGATGAGATTATAACTGATGCTGGAGAAGTTTTTTCCCAGGAAGAGATTGGGGAAGAAGAGATTTTTACTAGCGAAAATGAGATGATGGACTATCCAGAGGCAGGAAGTTTTACAGTAAATGGTATCTGTTACCAGACAGATGAGGGAGGAAAAACTTGCGGAATTGTGGGATATACGGAGGATGTTCCTTCAGAGATTACTCTTGAAGCAAAGGTAAATGACTTAAGAGTATCCTGGATAGGAGATTACGCGTTTAAGGATTGTATTGGATTGACCTCTGTTGTTGTGGACGCTGCTTTGGAACAGATTGGGATGGGTATATTTGACGGATGTGAAAATGTAACTATAACCTGTTATGAACAGACAGCAATCAGAGAGGCTTTAGCGGAAAGTACGATACAGCTTAATATCCTGGAACAGGCACAAAATATTGAAATTGAAGGTGTAAAATATAACCTGACAACAATGTATGGAGATGGGTATCATTATAGTGCTTTGGTTGAAGGCGATATTGTACAGGTTCAGGAAGTAGTTTGTGGACTGACAGTAAATAGTGTTGCAGGAGTGAAAAAAAGTATTAAGTATATCGAAATACCGGATACGGTTGTTTATTTAGGTGATGACCTTCATCATTTATTTAGGGATTCTGATATCAGAGAAATAAACATTCCGGATAGTGTAAACTGGATTGAAAGCAGATATATAGCTGAGAACTGCCAAAGTTTGAAGACGGTAAGTATTGGAAATGGGATGAAACTGATTGATGTAATGTATTTTGCAAACTGCAGTTCTCTGGAAACGGTTATTATAGGGACAGGCATAACAGAGATAGAAAGGGGCGCATTTTTTAATTGTCCAAATCTGAAGGAAGTCTATATTCCGGAAAATGTAAAATACATTTATCCGTCCGCATTTGAAAAGTGTAATTCGAAACTTGTAATAGTGGGATATACTGGTTCTTATGCAGAAAACTATGCAAAGGGAATGGGTTTCACCTTTCGGAGTGTAGGTCAGGCACAGAACAAAGCACCCGTTGTTTTAAAAAAAGCAAAGGTCAGCGGGAATACAATATCCGTATCAGCAGCAGTTTCAGACGTATTCGTACAGGGATATGATTATATATTAAAAGATATATACTCATATTATGATGAAGATGATAATATCGTGGAATATAATGAAAGCGATGTTAGTGCGCAGAACAATCTGAAATCGGGTAAAACTGCAGTATTTCCTTTTGTACAGTCGGGAACATATTATGTAAACTGTCGTGGATGGATCAAAGATAAAAATGGAAATAAGCAATATACAGATTGGAGTAATCCTATAAAGGTCAGGGTTACTGCAGATACTCCGAGTACACCAAAGATTCTGAGTGTAAAAGTAAAAGGAAATACAGTAACTGTGACGGTTTTAAAAGACAGCGCAGCCGATTTTGACTGTGTATTGGGAAGCAGTCGGAAAAAAACTCTGAGTTATTATAAATGTAACGGGACTCTGCAGACAGCCGTATATCAGACAAAGCCGGAAAACTATAAATATGTGCTTAAAAATAAAAAGGTAAAGACAATCGTCTTTAAAAATGTCAAAAAAGGAACCTATTATGTGGGGGTACATGCTTATAACAGGGAAGGCGGAAAGGGCGCTAAGGTGTTCAGCATGTGGTCTGGTACAAAAAGGGTTACCATAAAATAAAAACTGTGTAATTATATTATTCAAAGGATAGGAAATATCAGGAAAGGGCTCTGCCTTTTCAGAAGAAAGTAATGATAGCTTCGCAATTGTTTATGCTGCCCTGGGATATATTCCCTAAGGGCAGCAATGCTTATACCTGAACCCGGGAAGCAGGCTTTCCGCTTCGTTGACTCCATCGGAGCGGTTGTAGTAAAATATATTTATGACAGCAGGGGTAAAGTCATCAGCATAACCGGAAGCCTTTGGGATAACACGGGCGTGCAGAACCCGTTCTGCTTAAGTTTGCAAAATACCTATTATTGATATGAAATTAAATTAATATTTGATGATGTTGGATATATTCATTTAGATTATTTTCCTTAAGAGAGATTAACATTTTTATAACGGAGAAGAATTAAAGGGAGAAAAACAAATGAAAAAATATATAATGCCAATATATGACGGGATATTGCGTGGAAGCCTTATGTGGATAATATGTGGATTTTTGTGTTCTCAAAACGCACTTTATAGTTTTGGAATGGATTTAGCTGTGATACTTGAAGCAATACTGTTATCATTTATTTTTACAGTAATTTCGCATTTTAAGGATAATAATACACATTTAGTTATAGGATATTTCGTGAGCTTTGTTTCCTGTATTGTAACAATATTTTTATGGATATTCATGAAAATACCGTTTTATTTATTTGAGATAAGAGAACTTGGAAATGGGGATGGAATATGGCTGATATATTATTGGTCCTTATTTTATGTAATAACTTTTATATGGCGTTGCATAACTTTCCTTTTTTGTTTTATAAGAAATTGTAAAAGATCAAAGCACGAAAGTGATTATAAGACCGAAAATGGTGATGCAAAAGATATAATTATGACTCCTGTTTGGGACGGAATATTAAGGACGATTATTTCAGTAGGAGTATTAGAATATACTCTTTCAATATATGCGGGTAAATCCATTATTTTAGATTTGATAATTGTTTTTGGAGTGTCTATTATTTATGCAAAAATTTGGTATCAGATTAATCACAATGTTAAACAAGATATATTAAGAAGAAGTTTTGTTAGCGGGTATTTGATTTATTTGGTGCTGTTTATTTTATGGATTTGTATAAAAATCTGCATGAAAATTAATATATTTATACCACAAAAAATAGATTTATATTTTAGATTTAGCTTATGGCAATATCCGCTTTTTAGAATATTCATCAGTGTATTTTGTAATATTGGATATGTAATAAGACGAGCTATGAAAGAAAAGAGTAATTAAAGCATCTTGCTAAGAATGTATGGGACAATTGATGATCTATAATGTCTATTAAATTTCGATAAAGAGTTGAGTGAAATGTACATTCGAGGGAATTGTCGGAGCAAATGTGGATAGATGATTTTATGGTGCCAGTAGGAGAATTAAAAGTTTATAAGACTATATTTTAAAGGAGCAATCAGAATGTTTAATGATAGTCATAAGAATTATTTATTTGATTTACGTGATAATTTAATTTATAAGAGATTAACAGATATCCGAAAACAGCCAGCTTTATGGTTGAAAAAAAAATCATTGACGGCACTGGATTACTATATCAGAGGTTTTTATGATGCATATATACATATTAATTCGGATGAAACAGACTGGATTCCTGAATTTTTTCAATATGTGTGTGATATCTGCGTGAATGGGAATGGATCCTATGGATCGGTAAATGCAATATTTGCATGTGGCTATGATGATGAGACTGGATTTGATTATTATTATTCACTTCTGGACGATTACATAATAGCTCACGCGGTTGTAGATAATAGAGATATTTTGGAAAAGGTAGATTGCTTAAGAAACGAGATTAGAATGGTTTATATAGATTGGGAAGAGATTCCTGTTATTGTAGATGAGTACGTCAGCCGAAATAGGAATAGATTATTTCATCTGATTGGAAATGAAACGCTGATAAAATATAAATCCTCCTGTTTGATACTGGATTCACATGAGGGAATTGTATTTTCAATTTCTGATACTCTGAATAGCGGTATAGGGGAACAGATGGAAGAATACGCAAAAACCTGCCAGGGAACTGTTCGTGGAATTTGTTATAAAGCAATCAACTTAAATGAGAAAAAAGATATATGATTAAAGGAATATATACCACAGTTTTATGTTCCTGATGTATACAAAAATAATCCGGAACTTAAGAAAAAATATGCATTAATGTTGCTTAACACTTCAGCAAAAATAATTCCTGAAAAAATTTAACATATCTTGGAAATATGCAAAAGATTAAAAGGATAAATGGTGAGGATGAGAATCCCTATTGTGTTGCGTGGAAGCAATTTGAAGTATATATGGTTAATAATTTTATTTCGTGGCTTTATTCTTAAAATTATTTGGAAAAATATTTATTAAAGTTTCACGGTAAGAAATTGATAGTATAAAAAGGAGCGGTTGCACATCGACCGCTCCTTTTTGGCACCCATTTTGAGGAAAAAGATGAAAGAAAGGGGGATTATAAGAACGGATACCTGGAAAGCCTTGTTTAGATAATTTTTGCTTTAAATATCTGCTTCAGAGGCACAGTATCAGTCTTAGGACATTGCCAGATAGAATACCCCACAAATACGTTAGAAAATTATACAAATATGTTAGAAAATACCACAGATCTGCTATTCAAATAGAAACGTACGTTTGTTATTATAGAATGCGTAAAGGGGCTCCAGCTTATGAATCTGCAGATTCAGGTAACTTTTGAATATTTTATTTAAAAACAGGAGGAAAAATGATGAACTGTATTATGAAGAACAATCAATTGACAATAACAACAAGCCCTAAAGATGGGGCCAAAATACCTAATGTGACGGTTAATGGAGTAGAATTTTCCAATATTGCAGGAATTGCGGAGGTAAGTGGTACAATCTACTGCATAAAATCGAACAATAAAAACCAGACTACAATTGTTTCAACGGATAATTATCGGAATAAAGATACTGGTAAAACATCAGAATGTATGTTAAACTATTATTGCGTAGGACTTACAACGGACGGCACAGATTTATTTTTGACCGGAAGTGTGAAGAACAGCAGCGGGAAAGCGTCAGGCAAACTGCTCAGAGTCAATAAAGAAGGAGAAATACTTAAGGTCTACAGCTTAGACAGGGTTTATGCCGGTATTGCTTATTATGGGAACGATAATTTCCTGCTGGTATCTTCTGATGATAAAAATAAGACCCTTAATATTGATGTGTACAATTTATCTAATGGATACCAGAAAAGCGAAGGGTTCCAGCTTGTGAACAGCGGTTATGCGGAAATGATCCAGGATATTTATTACGATAATGCGCACGGACTCTTTGTGGTCACCAATCAGAAGGATGCAAACGGGGAATATACACCATGTAAGAATATTATTCTCTTATATGACCTGAAAAACAAGCCGAACGGTGCGCTTAAAGCAAAGACCCGGTTCCGCTTAAACTACAGTACATCCACTTATCAGCAGTTTAATACGGAATCTATGTGTATTATTCATGGAAAAATGGTTACTGCTGCAAATGTTAAACTGAAGTCGGGCGGTTATATTGACAGGTTTTCTTATGTGGATGATATGGATATCAGTGAATGCGGGACAGTTTTCATGGAGCATGATCTGACAGTAGGAAGAAAAATTAACAACAGAAAACTGGCTGAAAGCGATCTGGTCAGCCCGGATGATTTGAAATATGGAGCTTTTTATATTGCTGCGGCGCAGGGGCTGTCATTTGCCATTGAAAATAATACGAAAAGGCTTATGGGGCTGAAGCAAGGATATGCCTTAAAGCTGGACGGTGCGGGTGATGCGGTTGCTGATACTAATAAATCCTATGTGCAGCTTTTTGAGATCACCGGGGATTATATGTCATCCCAGAGTACGTTTAGCTGGAAGAAGTTGTTTAAATATTCCCCTGAGAAAAGCAATTTATACCATGGGAACAGTATGAATTATTCTGTTAAGGATAAAGCGTACTATGTGGGGTGTGCAGAGCCGAAAGAGGCAGACAGGCATACGGTTGTAAAAATGAACACAAAAGGGGAAATCTCAGGAAGATTTGATGTGTCTCCTTATAGAACGAATGCGGTTGCGCCGTATAAAGATAACAAATTTATTATTGTTTCAGGTACAAAAGCTGAAACGTATAACGGAGAGAAGCTTAGACCGATTTTGATTGGGATTTTTGCCGGGACTGGTTTTACTGTTTCTGATATCTTCTATTTCAGGGATACAAGTAAGTATCATGTAACCTATAACAAACCGAAACATTATATGCAGGATATCTATTACCATGAAAACTATGGACTTTACATTGCGTCAAGTTTACTTGAGGAAAAAGAAAAAAATATTAAATTTAAAAATGATTTAATGCATATTGACCTTAATAGATTTGAATGGGTAAAGGCGGCAAGCGGCAAAAGAATCAAGGTGGTAACTCCAGATTATTCTCTTGTGTATAAAAAGAGAAATGTGTTCGATGATATTGAATATGAGTCTCCGATACTGGATGAATCCACCGGAAAAATGATCTTATCTGTAAATGCCCACAAGCTTCCTGCTGCTTCAGGAGGAGACAGGATTACCTATGATTGTATCGTTCAGATTAAAGGGATTACTTTTTCCTGATATACCGGCCAGAATGACTGCAGATATCTATTTTGGGCAGGCTTTGTAAAATTTTAGGATTCTTTGTCCATAAAACTTTAAAGGAGGGGTAACTATGAAAAGAACCAGTTTATTTATCAGCGCAGCGTTTGCTTTTTTGTGTGCGTGCCTTACTGTTCCGGTGTCAGCGTCTGCTGTGACAGATGGAATCGATATGGAAGCGGGCGCTGATATTGAGGAAGAATTCCAAAGTACAGAATATGTAACGGACAGCGACGCTTTTTCTGATGATGCAGAGTCTGTACTGCCGGATATGGCGGCGGCAGAAAAGGAAACCCAGGAAGATTATGCAATCTCACTGGATAGCGATAAGATCCAACTGATATATATGATCGGTGCGGATGATGGTCTTTATGCTAATGGTGGTGTTTCGGTTAAAAATACCGGGAAAAAGACGTTGACACTTCATGTAGATGGATGTAAATATTTTGGATTCTTTTCTTTTAAGCTGAAACCAGGAAGAGAAATTCTCCATGAAATCTCTCTCAGAAATGTGCCAAATTTACAAGGAACATATAAAGATGCTGTATTCCATATTTATGATGATACAGGGCATATCGATATGACGCTGCCGGTTATAGTTTACGTATCGTCAGCAGATAAAAAACTGTTAGAATTTGACAAAGAGGAACTGGATTTCGGAGAGGTTTATGAAGATGATATCCCGCAGACCGGACTGGAATTAGTAATAAAATGGACAGATGAGGTATCGGATCGTCGTGATTACGGGGATGCCTATCTTTACTGGGATTCGCTTGAATTCGATAAATATTTTACGGTCAAGGGCAATCTGTTTGAACTGGAAACTAAGGAAAGTATATCTGTTTCAGTGATACCCAAAATAGATTTAGCCGCCGGAAAATACGAGTCGTTTCTTATTGCAGAGCAAAATATAGATGAATTTTCCGGAAATTCTCAGATTCATATAAAAGTGAAGCTTACGGTGCTCCCCTCCAGACCGGAAAGCCCTGATCTTGAAGTGAGGACTTCCGGAAACAAGGCCGTTTTTGCCTGGAACCAGCCGGAACTGGCAAAGGGATATCAGATATATAAGTATGACAGCAAAGAGAAGAAGTATAAATGTTATAAAACAATCGCGGGAGGCGAGACCCTGAACTATGAAAAAACACTTGGCTACGGAAAAAATGCATCCTTCAAAATACGGGCATTTAATACCCGTAAGGACGGGAGCAGGCTCTATGGGCCGTTTGGCAGTGTGAGGAAGGTGAAAACGGCTGCAGCGGCACCTGTAGTTACTTCCGTTAGTACGAACTGCCGGGATGCACTGACTATTGACTGGAGAAGACCGGCAGGCGCAGAGGGGTACCAGATCTTCCGCTCGACAGAGAAAAACGGAACTTATACAAGGCTGAAAACTGTAACAAAAGGCTCTGTATCTACATATAAAAATAAGAATTTAGTGAAAGGTAAAAAGTATTATTATAAAGTAAGGTCGTTCCGGATCGGATATGACGGGAAACGCATTTACAGTGCATTTGGAAATGCGGTGGGAAAGAAAGTTTAATAAACGGTAAAAGGCACTGCATCAGCAGCGCCTTTTTACTTCATGGCTTTATTCTTAAATTACTTGAAAAAATTCGGAAGAGGAGATTAGAATCCTTATGTGGACTGAGATTTTGGATAAGAATGCTTTAAAAGAATTTATGGAAAGTGTTTCGTTTTTTCATGATAGCTGCATAAAAGAGATGAAATATTTAAGTGGCGCCTATGTTGATGAAGACTTATCAATGTATCCTGTAAATGACCGCAGAGTATTAAGCGTTATTATACAGCGTCAATTTAAAGAAAATTCTATGATTGAAATGGAATTTCAAGGATTAAAGTATTTAAAATTATTTCCGGCAGATGATAAATATACTTGTGAAATATTAGATTCGACCATGATTTTAAAAGACGATTGTATTTACTGGTGTGATCAGGGCGGTTTGTCTGAGGCGGATTTAGATGCTTATGAAGGAACTTTACTTTGTGCTTCTAAGTTTCGCTGGCGGCCTGTTGAGGGATGTATGGGGCAGAAAGAATTTTTTCTGCCGATTAGGTGAAAATGTGACTGACAGATGGGTGGAGAAGGAAAATGGATACGTTATATAAAGAATTAGAAAATTACAGTCAAAAGGATTATTACCCTTTTCATATGCCGGGGCATAAACGGAATCCTTTTACTGTTGATACGAAGATGCCTTTTGAGCGTGATATTACAGAGATTGACGGGTTTGATAATCTGCATCACCCGGAAGGAATTTTAAAAAGGGCGCAGGAGGCAGCAGCGCGGCTTTATGGGACGCCGGAATGCTTTTATAGTGTCAACGGAAGCACGGCGGCTCTTCTGGCGGCTGTTTCTGCGGCAGTGAAAAGGGGCGGGAAGCTGCTGGTGGCGCGTAACTGTCATAAAGCTGTTTATAATGCCATGTATCTGCGTGATCTGGAGCCTGTTTATCTTTATCCACAGACAGAATGTGAATTGGGGATAAACGGAGAAATTTTTCCGGAGGATGTGGATAAGTTCCTTAAAGAAGATGCAGAGATCGAAGCAGTTTTGGTAACCTCTCCTACCTATGACGGCATTGTTTCGGATATCCGCAGGATTGCGGACACTGCTCACAGGTATGATGTTCCATTGATTGTGGACGAAGCGCATGGAGCTCATTTTCATTTTTCGGAATATTTTCCGGTTTCTGCTGCAGAACTGGGGGCTGATCTGGTTATCCAGAGCCTGCATAAAACATTGCCTGCCATGACTCAGACAGCAGTTATCCATCGTTGCAGCGACCGGGTGGACAGAGATAAGCTTTGCCGTTTTCTCGGAATCTACCAGAGCAGCAGCCCGTCTTATATTTTGATGGCAAGCATAGACGCTTGTGTTGATAAATTGTCCCGGGATGGAGACAATATGTTCCGGGAATTTACGGAAAATCTGGAAGCGGCTCGCCAGAGACTTTCCAGGTGTAAAAAGATCCGCCTGTTCTCTCCGGTTCCGTCATCAGAGAGAGCCTGCCCTTCCCGGATACCGGGGCAGGAGGATGGTATTAGTACAACAGGGGCGTCAGTTTTTGATTTTGACAGGTCAAAGATTATTCTTTCCACAAAAGGAACTGCGCTTACAGGTAAGCAGTTCCACCGGATCCTTCGGGAAAAGTATCATTTGCAGATGGAAATGGAATCGGAGCATTATGTCCTTGCCATGGCAACGGTAGGGGATACCAGGGAAGGATTTGACAGGCTGTGCAATGCAGTGGAGGAAATTGACAGGCTGTGTGATGAGGCGGAGAAAGCTGGCAGGCTACGCGACGAGGCAGAAGAAGCTGGCAGGCCGTATGATGAGATGGAGGAAATCGACAGGAATAAAGCGGCGGGAAGTCAAAATCAGCAGGCTGCGGCGGGGGATACGGAAGGTAAGGAAGGGAGGCTACGACAGGTTATGCGTATTTCCGAGGCAATGGAAGCCCCTTCTGTGCGGTATCCTCTTGAAGAAAGCATCGGAAAAATTTCCGCAGAATTTGTTTATCTTTATCCTCCGGGCATTCCCATTCTGGCTCCGGGGGAAGAGATCACTGGACTTTTTGTAAGCAATGTGAGAAGATACATAGAAGAAGGCCTTGATTTGCAGGGACTGAGTGATTATACTAATAAGACGATCTGTGTAGCTGTTCAGTAATCGTATTGGGTGATACATAGCCCATGCAGGCGTATGAGGCGGGAAGAGGAGAGTACTGAGCAGATACCCATTTGTACACTGAAGGAGAGGCAGACAGACGGAAAAGCTATGGGAAAGATTTTTTATATTATGGGAAAAAGCGCTTCCGGAAAGGATAAGATTTATTCCCGGTTACTAAAAGAGAAAAGCCTCTGTTTACAAAAACTTATTTTATATACTACCCGTCCTATCCGGGAGGGAGAGGAAAACGGAAAGCAGTATTTTTTTGTGGACGACAGCAGACTGCGGGAATTTCAGGAAACCAATCGTTTGATAGAAGCCCGTGCTTATCAGACGGTTCATGGCGTGTGGACTTATTTTACGGCGGACGACGGACAAATGAATCTGGAAGAATCTGATTATCTGGGTATCGGTACGTTGGAATCTTACATGAAAATGAAGGAATATTACGGGGAAGACAGGATCCGGCCCATTTATATAGAGGTGGAAGACGGAGAACGCCTGACGCGGGCCCTGCTCCGTGAAAAGAAGCAGACAAGCCCTAAATATGCGGAAATGTGCAGAAGGTATCTGGCTGATGAGGCGGATTTTTCAGAAGAAAATATCCGGAGGGCAGGAATTACGAGAAGATTTGTCAACGGGGATCTGGAGCTTTGTGTGGAGGAAATTACCGGATATATCAGATGTGAGAACTCTCCCGGTTCTATATGCAGTGAATAACAAATTTGTTACTGTTCAAACCAAAGCCTTTCACTGGCTGCAAGGCTATGGGCTGATAATGTATAATTGCCAGGAATTTATGATTGGCCGCAGGAAAAAACGAAATTATGTTTCCCTTCATAAATGTTTTATGATATAATTTAGAAAAGGCCGGTAATTATCCGGAAATCGGATAATTATCAGAGGCACATGACAAGAGAGGCGAATCTGGATGACAGGATTTAATAATATTATTGGACATGAAGAAATTATCAGACATTTAAAGAATGCGATGCAGACCGGTAAGGTGTCACATTCTTATATTTTTACGGGAGAGCCGGGCGCGGGCAAAAAGCTGCTGGCAACCACCTTTGCAATGACCCTGCAATGTGAAGCGGGAGGTACAGAGCCTTGCCAGAAATGCGACTCGTGCAAAAAGGCAATGGGCAAGAATCATCCGGATATCATATTTGTAAGCCATGAGAAGCCGGAAACCATTTCCATTGACGAGATCCGTGAGCAGGTGATTCATGATGTGGATATCAAGCCTTATTGCAGCCCGCATAAGATTTATATTATTCCGGACGCGGAAATGATGACTCCACAGGCTCAGAACGCGCTTTTAAAAACCATCGAGGAACCGCCGGAATATGCGGTGATCATGCTTCTTACCAGCAATGCGGACGCGTTGCTTCCTACAATACGTTCCCGTTGTGTCCGTTTGGATCTGAAGGTTGTGGACGACAGCCTTGTGAAGAAGTATCTGATGGAGCATCTCCATGTGCCGGATTATCAGGCGGAGCTTGATGCGTCTTACGCACAGGGAAGCATCGGCAAGGCGAAGGAAGCCGCCACATCCGAAGAGTTTTCAAGGATGACGCAGAATGCGCTGAAGCTTTTAAAATACGCCAATACCATGGAGGTCTATGAACTGGCGGATGAGATCAAAAATCTTTCGACGGAGAAACAGAACATCAGTGATTATCTTGATATTTTCCAGTTCTGGTTCCGGGATGTATTGATGTTTAAGGCAACCAGGGAGATTGACAATCTTGTATTTAAACAGGAAATAAATTTTATCAAGGAACAGGCAAGCGTTCGTTCTTATGAGAATCTGGAAAAGATTCTGGAGGCCTTGCAGAAGACTAAGGTCAGGCTGCGGGCCAATGTAAACCTTGAGCTTGCGCTTGAACTGCTGTTCCTGACGATCAGGGAGAAATAGAATGACAAAAGTAGTAGGCATCAGATTTCGTAACGTAGGAAAAATTTATTATTTTAACCCCAAGGACTATACGATTAAGGTGGGCGATCACGTGATCGTGGAAACAGCCAGGGGGATTGAATATGGCAAGGTCGTTCTGGCCCCCAGGGAGGTGCCGGAGACAGAGGTAGTGCATCCTTTGAAGGAGGTGCTGCGCGTGGCGACCCCGGAGGACGACGCCAAAGAAGAACAGAACCGTATCCGCGAAAAAGACGCTTTTAAGATCTGCCAGAAGAAGATTCGCGAGCATGGTCTTGAAATGAAGCTTATCGATGCGGAATATACGTTTGATAATAATAAGGTGCTCTTTTATTTTACAGCGGACGGAAGAATTGACTTCCGCCAGCTTGTGAAAGATCTGGCTGCGATCTTTAAGACAAGGATCGAGCTTCGGCAGATCGGGGTGAGGGATGAAACTAAAATATTAGGAGGAATCGGTATCTGCGGCAGATGCCTCTGCTGCCATACTTATCTTTCTGAATTTGCTCCCGTATCCATCAGGATGGCGAAGGAACAGAATCTTTCTCTGAATCAGACCAAGATTTCCGGCGTCTGCGGAAGGCTGATGTGCTGTCTGAAGAATGAGCAGGAAACCTACGAGGAATTAAATAAGAAGCTGCCGGGTATCGGCGATACGGTAACGCTTCCCGACGGCCTGCAGGGAACTGTTCAGAGCGTTAACGTCCTGCGCCAGAGGGTGAAGGTCATCGTAGAGATTAACGACGAAAAGGAAATTCAGGAATATGCCGTAAGCGAGCTGAAATTCCGTCCCCGCAGAAAGAAAGTAAAAATTTCCGAGCAGGAATTAAAGGAACTGGAAGGGCTGGAAGATAAAAGAGGAGACTCCAAATTAAATGAAAAATAATCTGGTTAAGCCAAATGAACGTGTAGACGACCTGCAGAACGGCTTCTATGTGATACAGGACCCTCAGAAATTCTGTTTCGGCATGGATGCAGTTCTGTTGTCCGGATTTACAAGGGTAAAAAAGGGCGAGACAGTGCTGGATATGGGAACCGGAACCGGCGTTATTCCCATTTTATTGAGGGAAAGAACCGAAGCAGGGCATCTGACCGGGCTTGAGATTCAGCAGGAATGTGCGGAAATGGCAAACCGAAGCGTAACATATAACGGGTTGGAATCAGATATTACGATCGTACAGGGTGACATCAAAGAGGCTGCTGAGATTTTCGGTGCAGCTTCTTTTCATGTGGTTACCTGTAACCCGCCCTATATGATCGGCACCCACGGACTTACGAATCCGCATCTGCCGAAAGCCATCGCACGGCATGAGGTTCTTTGTACTCTGGAGGATGTGGTCAGTCAGGCTTCCAGGGTTTTAACGGACAGAGGAAGGTTTTATATGGTGCACCGCCCGTTTCGGCTTGCGGAGATCATGAATACTCTGACAAAATATAAGCTGGAGCCTAAACGGATGCAATTGGTATATCCCTTTATAGACAGGGAGCCGAATATGGTGCTGATCGAGGCGCTGAAGGGCGGAAATCCAAGGCTTACTGTAGAACGTCCTCTGATCGTGTATGAAAGTCCCGGCGTGTATACGAAATCAATTCTGGAACTCTATAAATTAATCTGATTTTTCAGATAAGATGATTTAGACGTCAAAAGGATAATTCAATAACTGAAATTACTATATTTAGGATATTAAATTCGTTAATCATAGCATTATATTGTAGCAGAACCTGAAAAGAAAGACTTTTGACGATTTAATCATAAGATATGAATAACAGGAGAAAAAATGACCGGAAAATTATATTTATGTGCGACCCCCATAGGGAATCTGGAGGATATTACCATGAGGGTTTTGCGGACGCTTAAGGAAGTGGATTTAATCGCTGCGGAGGATACCCGCAACAGTATCAAACTGTTAAATCATTTTGAAATAAAAACGCCCATGACCAGCTATCACGAGTATAATAAAGTTGACAAGGCGCGATATCTGATCGAAAAGATGCAGGAAGGACTGGATGTTGCCCTGATCACAGACGCGGGAACGCCGGCCATTTCCGATCCGGGAGAGGTTCTGGTGTCCATGTGCTATGACGCGGGAATCCAGGTTACATCCCTTCCGGGGCCCGCGGCCTGTATTACCGCCCTTACTCTGTCCGGATTGTCTACGCGCCGTTTCGCTTTTGAAGCTTTTCTGCCTATGGATAAAAAGGAACGGAAGGCAGTGCTGGAAGAGCTGGTAAATGAGACAAGGACCATTATTCTTTATGAAGCGCCTCATAAGCTTGTCCGGACTCTGGAGGATTTAAAGGCAGCCCTTGGAAACAGGAGGATCACCCTGTGCAGGGAATTAACCAAAAAGCATGAAACAGCTTTCCGTACAACCATAGAAGAGCTGCTTGCCTTTTATGAAAAGGAAAAACCTCTTGGTGAATGTGTCCTGGTGATCGAGGGAAAGTCCCGCCGGGAACTTACGGAAGCCGCGCAGGCCTCATGGGAAGAAATCTCTATTGAGGAACATATGAAAATTTATGAAAGCCAGGGCATTTCCAGAAAGGAAGCCATGAAGCTGGTGGCAAAAGACCGCGGCATTGCCAAAAGAGAGATTTATCAGTATCTTTTGGAGCATGCAGAATAATAAATATATTCAGACATGCATTTAAAGAATAAAAGAAATTCGTGTAGCTTTAGATGCGCGGTTAAAAAACTGTCCTGAAATACGTTATTAAAACATGTCAGTATTTTACGGGCAGTTTTTTTATTTCTGCAGGTTCAGTTATCTTTACGTTCATGAACAACGAGCCAAGTAGGATTCGAATGTCCGATTTATCTGGAAGTGTATCGTTTCCCAAAGTTTTTATGAAAATGTGTTTCTTTATACAATTTAGTTGGAAAATGCGCCATTTTTGTGCTATAATAAATTTGTATCAGTCTGCCTATACAGAGGATTGGTTAATAGCAGGGGCCAGACGGTCAATCATCTGGCGTACTTTAACAATATTCAGATGTGCAGGGATTCCGTTTGGAATTATGTCAGCATAGCTGGTCAGAATCCCGCACCAAGACTCGCGAGCGAGTCTTGAATTTTGAAATAATATAAAAAACAGGAGGAATCACATGGGCGTAGAAAATACAGAGTACGGGGCTGACCAGATTCAGATTCTGGAAGGTCTGGAAGCTGTTCGCAAAAGACCCGGCATGTACATCGGAAGCACATCCAGCAGAGGTCTTCACCATCTTGTATACGAAATCGTAGACAATTCAGTCGATGAAGCGCTTGCCGGTTTTTGTACGGAAATTCAGGTAACGATAAATCCTGATAATTCAATTACAGTAATCGATAACGGACGTGGTATTCCTGTAGGTATTAATCATAAAGCAGGTATTCCTGCGGTAGAAGTAGTTTTTACGATCCTCCATGCCGGCGGTAAGTTCGGCGGTGGAGGATATAAAGTGTCCGGAGGTCTTCACGGCGTAGGGGCGTCTGTAGTAAACGCCCTGTCTGAATGGCTGGAGGTTACTATTTATAATGAAGGCAAGATATATAAACAGAGATATGAACGGGGAAAGACCATGTATCCGCTGAAGGAATGCGGAGACTGCGAGCCGGGGCGTACCGGAACCACTGTTTATTTCCTGCCTGACAAAGAAATTTTTGAAGAAACCGTTTATGACTATGATATTTTGAAACAGCGTCTGCGTGAAATGGCTTTTCTTACCAAGGGACTTAAAATTATCCTTAAGGATACCCGCGAGGGAATGGAAAGAGAGAAAACCTTCCACTATGAAGGCGGTATCACGGAATTTGTCAGCTATCTGAATAAGAGTAAGGAGCCGTTATATCCGGAAATCATTTACTGTGAGGGCGAAAAGGACGGTGTGTCTGTGGAAGTAGCCATGCAGCACAATGATTCTTATACAGAAAACAGCTATGGTTTTGTAAACAATATCAATACACCGGAGGGAGGAACCCATATTGTTGGTTTCCGCAACGCCCTTACCAAAACCTTTAATGAATATGCAAGAAAAAATAAACTGCTGAAGGACAGCGAGCAGAATTTAACAGGAGAGGATATCCGTGAAGGCCTGACTGCCATTGTCAGCGTTAAGATCGAAGATCCGCAGTTTGAAGGCCAGACCAAGCAGAAGCTGGGCAACAGCGAGGCGAGAGGCGCGGTAGACAGTGTGGTAAGCAAGCAGCTTGAGCTTTTTCTGGAGCAGAACCCTTCTGTGGCAAAGACGACCATCGAAAAGTCTGTGCTTGCCCAGAGAGCCAGAGAAGCGGCCCGCAAGGCGAGGGACCTTACAAGAAGGAAATCCGCACTGGACGGCATGTCCCTGCCGGGTAAGCTTGCCGACTGCTCTGACAAGGATCCTGCAAACTGTGAAATTTATATTGTAGAGGGAGATTCCGCGGGCGGTTCCGCCAAAACGGCAAGAAACCGCGCGACTCAGGCAATTCTTCCCCTCCGTGGTAAGATCCTGAACGTAGAAAAGGCCCGTCTGGACAAAATTTACGGCAATAAAGAGATCAAGGCAATGATCACCGCCTTTGGTACCGGAATCCACGAGGATTTTGATATTACCAAGCTCCGTTATCACAAAATCATTATTATGACGGATGCCGATGTGGACGGCGCGCATATCGCGACCCTGCTGCTGACGTTTTTATACCGGTTTATGCCGGAACTGATCAAGCAGGGGTATGTATACCTGGCCCAGCCCCCTCTTTATAAGATCGAGAAAAATAAAAAGGTATGGTATGCCTATGACGATATAGAGCTTAATAAAATACTGACGGAGATCGGCCGTGACAATAATAATAAGATCCAGCGGTATAAAGGGCTTGGAGAGATGGATGCAGATCAGTTGTGGGAAACGACTATGGATCCTGAAAAGAGAATCCTTTTAAGAGTTACCATGGACGAGTCCGCGACTTCAGAAATTGACCTGACCTTTACAACCCTGATGGGCGACAAGGTGGAGCCGAGAAGGGAATTTATCGAGGAAAATGCCAGATTTGTAGAGAATCTGGATATCTAATGGGGAGAATAAAAAATGGAAGATAATATTTTTGACAAAGTCCATGAGGTGGACCTGCAAAAAACCATGGAAAAATCCTACATCGATTATGCCATGAGTGTAATTGCCTCACGTGCTTTGCCGGATGTAAGAGACGGCTTGAAGCCGGTACAGAGGCGTGTGCTGTATTCCATGATAGAGCTGAATAACGGACCGGATAAGCCCCATCGTAAATGTGCGCGTATTGTCGGCGATACCATGGGTAAATATCATCCCCATGGAGACAGCTCCATTTACGGAGCGCTGGTCAATATGGCGCAGGAATGGTCTACCCGCTATCCACTGGTTGACGGCCACGGAAATTTCGGCTCTGTGGATGGGGACGGCGCCGCTGCCATGCGATATACGGAGGCACGTTTAAGCAAGATTTCCATGGAAATGCTTGCGGATATTAATAAAGATACGGTTGATTTCCAGCCGAACTTTGATGAAACAGAGAGAGAGCCTGTAGTGCTCCCGTCCCGTTATCCGAATCTTCTGGTAAACGGAACCTCGGGCATTGCAGTAGGTATGGCGACTAATATTCCTCCCCATAATCTGCGGGAGGTTATTGGCGCTGTGGTTAAAATCATTGATAATACCATTGAAGAGCAGCGCGACACGACTATAGAAGAGATTCTTGAAATCGTAAAGGGTCCGGATTTTCCTACGGGCGCTACGATCATGGGAACGAGGGGGATTGAGGAAGCTTACCGTACAGGCCGGGGCAAGATCCGCGTCCGTGCGGTTACCGATATCGAAACCCTTCCCAACGGAAAGTCCCGTATCGTTGTGACCGAACTTCCGTATCTTGTAAATAAAGCCCGCCTGATCGAAAAAATCGCGGAGCTCGTCCGTGATAAAAAAATCGACGGGATTACTGACCTGAACGATCATTCCAGCCGCGAAGGCATGAGAATCTGTATAGACCTGCGTAAGGACGTCAATGCAAATGTGGTCCTGAACCAGCTTTATAAGCACACACAGCTTCAGGACACATTCGGCGTTATCATGCTGTGCCTGGTTTCCACAAACGGAAGCCTGGAGCCGAAGGTCCTGAACCTTCTGGATATGCTGAATTACTATCTGGCTCATCAGGAAGAGGTTGTGACCAGAAGAACTAAATATGACCTGAACAAGGCGCAGGAGCGTGCTCATATTCTGGAAGGCCTGTTAAAAGCGCTGGATAATATTGACGAGGTTATCCGTATTATCCGCAGTTCCCAGAATGTCCAGATCGCAAAACAGGAATTGATGGAACGCTTTGAACTGACAGATGTGCAGGCGCAGGCGATCGTAGATATGCGTCTGCGTGCGCTGACAGGTCTGGAAAGAGAGAAGCTGGAGGCAGAGTATGCGGAATTAATGGAAAAGATCCGTAAATTAACAGCAATTCTCGCGGACAGAAATCTTCTTCTTCGTGTAATCCGGGAAGAGATCCTTCTGATCTCCGAGAAATACGGAGATGAAAGAAGGACTGCCATTGGTTTTGACGCCTTTGATATTTCCATGGAGGATATGATCCCCCGGGAAAACACAGTGATCACCATGACCAAGCTTGGTTATATCAAGCGTATGACCGTCGATAACTTCCGCAGCCAGAACCGCGGCGGTAAGGGCATTAAAGGAATGCAGACTATCGAAGATGATTATATTGAAGAATTGATGATGACCACTACCCATCATTATGTGATGTTCTTTACCAATACAGGCCGCGTGTACCGGCTGAAGGCCTATGAGATTCCGGAGGCAAGCAGAACGGCAAGGGGTACGGCCATTATCAATCTCCTGCAGTTAATGCCGGGAGAGCGTATTACTGCTGTGATACCGATCAGCAAATTTAAGCCTGGTCAGTATCTTATGATGGCGACGAAGAAGGGCCTTGTGAAAAAGACTCCTGTTCAGGAATACGAAAATGTGCGGAAGATCGGACTTGCGGCCATCGCTCTCAGGGACGACGACGAATTGATAGAGGTTAAATTTACAGATAATAAAAAGGATGTGATTCTTGTAACCAGAGACGGCCAGTGTATCCGTTTCAGAGAAACCGATGTCAGAAGTACGGGAAGAGTTTCTATGGGAGTACGGGGCATCAACCTTGTGGATGGCGACGAGGTTGTGGCTATGCAGTTGAACTCTCAGGGATACTATCTTCTGGTGGTATCTGAATTTGGTATGGGTAAACGCACTTCTATCAGCGAATTTACCTGTCAGAACCGGGGCGGCAAAGGCGTAAAATGCTACAAGATCACAGAAAAAACAGGCAATGTCATTGGAGCTAAGGCTGTCAATGAAGACAATGAGATCATGATGATCACCACAGAGGGAATCATCATCCGGTTACAGTGTTCAGACATCTCCATTCTCGGCAGGATTACTTCCGGTGTGAAATTGATCAACCTTTCAGAGGGCGTTACTGTGGCAAGCTTTGCCAAGGTAAGAGAAAAGGACGACGAGAAATCACCCGAGAAATTACAGACGGCTCAGACAGAACAACAGGAAAATGGTTCGGAAGAGGAAACAAAAGGGGAAGTTGAACAGTAATGAAAAAGAAAAAGAGACGTCGTAAAAAATATAAGCGTATGGCCTCCATGGCGCCGATGATAGCGGGCGCAGTCGTCCTGGTTGTGCTTATCGTGCTGATCATTTTTGGGATAAAAGGCTGCGGAGTCAGCCATAAATCACCGGAAGGGGTGGTAAAGGCGCTGATAGAATCTTACGTCGGCGGCAAAGAGAGTAAGATTCGTGATTGCTATGGGGCTAAAAAGGATGCGGATGAAGAGCTGCAGGCAATGATCGACGCGACGATCAAATATTTTGAGGCGCATGGCACGAAGAAGGCCAATATCAGTGAATGTGATATATTGTCTGAAAATAAAAATTATACGTATGTTTATATTATTTATGGGCTGGAATTGGAAAATGGACAGGAATATCCATGTATCGCTACCTATATGACAGCGAAGGAGGACGGGAAATATTATGTCCTTTCGCCGTCAAAGGTAACGGAAGAAATGAGTAAGCAGGCTGCAACCGATTATGCCAAATTTATGACGACCGACACTTATAAAAAGTATACCACAGATTATGAGACGTTTATTAAAAAGAATCCCGGGTATGAAGAAAAGATTGCCGGGAAGGTGAGTTAGCATAGGTAGGTTAGTAAAAGAAAGCGGCTGCCATAAGTGGCAGCCGTTTTGCGCGGCGAGAGCAGGTTTTGGCTGATTGGCGGTAAGGGACTCTGAGCGGCAAAGCCCCGTGAAAAAAGTGTGGAGGGAAAACAGTGAAAAACATACAGGTATCTGAAATTACGCGAAATATCAAGGAAATGTGTATCTCTATCAACCATAAGCTGTCTCCGGACATGCAGGACGCGCTTTTTCAGGCGGCAGAGTCTGAAAAAGCGCCTCTTGGCAGACAGATTCTGGGACAATTGAAAGAAAATCTGGAGATTGCCCAAAAGGATATGATACCTATCTGCCAGGATACGGGAATGGCGGTTGTGTTTCTGGAAGTGGGTCAGGAGGTCCACTTTGAGGGCGGAAGTCTGGAGGATGCGGTAAACGAGGGAGTGCGCCAGGGATATCAGGAGGGATATCTGCGCAAATCTGTTGTGAAAGATCCTCTTATCCGTGAAAATACAAAGGATAATACTCCGGCAGTTATTCATTATTCTATAGTTCCGGGTGAAAAAGTGAAAATTACTCTTGCCCCCAAGGGATTTGGAAGCGAAAATATGAGCAGAGTGTTTATGTTAAAACCGGCAGACGGTATAGAAGGGGTAAAGAATGCGGTTTTGACGGCCGTCAAGGACGCAGGGCCCAACGCATGCCCTCCGATGGTCATAGGAGTAGGAATCGGCGGCACCTTTGAAAAATGTGCGATCATGGCGAAGCAGGCTCTTGCACGGCCTGCTGACAAACGTTCAGAGATTCCTTATGTCAAAGAGCTTGAGGATGAGCTTTTGGAGAAGATCAATAGGCTTGGCATCGGACCAGGCGGCCTGGGAGGAACCACGACCGCGTTTGCGGTAAATATCAACACATATCCAACGCATATCGCGGGACTTCCGGTAGCGGTTAATATCTGCTGTCATGTAAACCGCCATATCAGCAGAATCCTGGAATGAGTCAGAGTGTGTTTGTGAGCATGTAGTAAAGCGGAATGCCAATGTCCGCTTTACAATTGCGGGAATGAATTTTCAAACATACTTTAGTATAATGATGTGCTGGAGTGCGTTTGGAACAGAATGAAAGTATGCACAGAAATGGGAGGGATTATAGTATGGACAGGCAGATACAGGCGCCGATTGATAAAGAAACGGCAAGGTCTTTAAGAGCGGGGGATTACGTTAAAATAACAGGAACGATTTATTCCGCCAGGGATGCCGCTCATAAAAGGATGATCGAGACTCTGGAAAGGGGAGAAGAGCTTCCGATTGAAATTCAGGGAACAACTATTTATTATTTGGGGCCGTCTCCTGCAAGGGAAGGGCGTCCTATTGGTTCGGCAGGACCAACTACATCTACTCGTATGGATAAATATGCGTCGAAGCTTTTGGATTTAGGGCTGATAGGAATGATCGGCAAGGGAAAGCGAAGCCCGGAGGTAATCGACGCGATTGTCAGAAATGGCGGAGTTTATTTTGCTGCCGTAGGAGGAGCGGGAGCAATTTTATCCAGGAAGATCCTTTCTTCTCAGGTTGTAGCCTATGAAGATCTGGGTACGGAAGCAATACGCAGGCTGGAGGTGGAGGATTTTCCGGTGATCGTAGTGGTGGATTCCCAGGGGAACAACCTTTATGAAACTGCCGCAAAAGAATGGAGGACAGCAGAATGAAACGGATTATTATGATGGTGCTGCGTAATCTTTTGGTTGTGCCCTATGGCTGGATTAAGCTTTGCTGGTATGCTTCCCATGTGGACAGATACACAGAGGAAGAGCGCTACAAGCTTCTGAAGTATATTGATGCGCGCGCCAACAAAGGCGGAAATATCGTGATAGACGCCCATGGAGTGGAAAATATCCCCAAAGAGAATGGATTTATATTTTATCCTAACCACCAGGGACTATATGATGTGCTGGCGATTCTGGACGCGTGTCCGGTTCCGTTTTCTGTAGTCGCAAAAAAGGAAGTGGGGGATATCCCGTTCTTGAAACAGGTTTTTGCCTGTATGAAAGCATTTATTATAGACAGGGAAGACATTAAACAGTCTATGCAGGTGATTATCAATGTAACGAAAGAAGTAAAGGCGGGCAGAAATTATCTGATTTTTGCTGAAGGTACCAGAAGTAAACAAGGAAACCATCCTCAGGAGTTTAAGGGGGGAAGCTTTAAGGCGGCTATGAAGGCTAGGTGTCCCATTGTACCTGTCGCACTTATTGATTCCTATAAATCTTTTGATACCGGCTCCATTTCTAAGCTGACAGTCCAGGTACATTTTCTGAAACCAATGCCTTATGAAGAGTATAAGGATATGAAATCTGTGGAAATCGCGGAGGAAGTAAGACGCCGGATAGAGCACGCCATTCAGGAAAATGGAGGTTGGGATTGAAAAATAGGAAAAAACAAAAATAAATAAAAAATCTTGAAAAAAACCGTTGACAAGACGGTTTTTTTTACGTATAATAACAACTGCATTTCCGGTGGAAAGTGCGTTCAGAATGAATAAGAAATTATGAGTTCGGAGTCTGGAGAAGTACTCAAGAGGCCGAAGAGGTGCCCCTGCTAAGGGTATAGGTCGCTAACGCGGCGCGAGGGTTCAAATCCCTCCTTCTCCGCTTTCAAGTTTGAAAAAAATGGAAAAACTTGAAAAAAGATGTTGACAAACGTTTTCTGTTATGATATAGTAAACGAGTTGCCGACGAGAACATCAAAACGTCAGTTAAAAACTTGGTTTTTGAAAAAAATAAAAAAGTGCTTGACAGACGATGAAAGATGTGGTAATATTTAAAAGCTGTCGCAAGACAGAGAACCTTGATAACTAAACAGTGAAACACATACGATTCTCGAAAATTCTTTTACA